>JAFARW010000212.1 GCA_019245275.1 Vulcanimicrobiota bacterium | reverse complement strand
CGTTGTGCACCTCGCAAAGCGCCCGCCGCTGCCACCGCGTCACATTGAGACGGCGGCTGCGTCTCCGCCGCCGCCGACGCCGGCTCCAGTTGCCGCCGAAGCATTCCCGCCTCCGCCGCATCACAACGCCGGTATCTTTGCACTTTTGGGCGGCATCATCTGGCTGCTGATCGGTAGTCCGGGCCCTGGTCCGGGACCGGGACCCGGCCCCGTGCCAAATCCGCCGCCGCCGTGTCCGCCCGTCGATGCGGTGCAAAGCGCCGACTGCGGCGGTTCAGCGCCTCAATGATTGCTGCGAATGCGGTAAAGAGCTGCGCCGATCGCGCCGCCGATCAAACCGCATCCGACATCGAAGAGATTCCAGCGCCAGCTTTCGGTCGAGCCGTGAAATTTCTGTGCGACCTCGATCAGCGCGCTATATCCCGCGACCACGATACTGCTGAGCGCAATGCGTCGCGGGTATGGGATCGCGCGCAAGACTCGCGCCGCGATCGCGCCGACAATCGCGAACGCGATGATGCTGTAAAGCTTGCGAAACCAGACATGCGCGATCAGCGAATGCGGGGAGGTCGCCTGGTAAACTTCTCGCGCGGTCGCCGCCCAAAGAAAACCGGCCACGAGCAAGATCGCAACGATTATCCACAGGAGGTTGCGTGAGGATGAGCGCGCGCCTTGCCCGACTCGTTTCATCGGTCCTTCTCATCGGCGGCTTCCTTGCGTTTGCCTCCCGGCCGCTGCTTGCCGATGAGAGCGCCGGACATTACCTGATCCACCGCGGCGACCAATTGACCGTGCAAGTCTTCGGTGACGACACCTTCAAGCAACTGGCTCCGCCGACCGTCTTGCCGGATGGTACGATTACGCTGCCTTTGGCGGGTCGAGTCCGCGTAGCAAATGAAACGACCGACGGCGCGTCGCGGTCGATCGCGAAGGCGCTGCAAAAGTTCATTAAGTATCCGGTCGTTACCGTAGCGATCGCCGCGACCGGGCAAGCCAACGTGCTCGTGATGGGCGACGTGAAAACGCCGGGCAAGTATGCGCTGCGTTCAGGCGGACGCCTGACCGACGCGATTGCGGCCGCCGGCGGGCTCAATCCAACGAACGGCGACTTGCCGTTTGCGCGCGTTTCCCGATCCAACGGCGCGATCGTCCGCGTGTCGCTTCAAAATCTGCTGCACGATGGCAGCCAGCAGCAGAACATCGAGCTTGACGAAGGCTCGGTCGTTTACGTTGAAGGGCCGCAGACGTTCGATGTGGAGGTCGTCGGGGCGGTTGACCGGCCGGGCTATATCCAAATGCGCGAAGGCGACCGCCTTGCGACGGCGATTGCAAAAGCCGGCACGAGCGCCAACTCAAACGCCGACCTAAACCGTGTCTATGTGACGCGAACCGGTGCGGACGGTCGAACGGCCTCGCACGAAGTTAATCTATATCAAGCGTTGATGAACGGCAATCTGTGGTACAACCCGGTGCTAAAAAAAGACGACATCGTCTACGTGCCGCAGTCGCGCAGACCCGGGTCGGCCGGCGGTTTGCTTTACCTGCTTCAGCGCTGGTTGTTCCCGTAGGATTGGAGGACTGATGTCGTATCTCGGGCTCGTCGGAGCGCCGACGCAGCAAGTCGATGTTGCGCCTTGGGATTGGCGCTCGATGTGGCGCGGAGTCGTCGCGCGCCGCAAGCTGTTCGGCACGATTTTCGGCATCCTCGCGGTAGCGACCGTGCTGATCGCATTTTTCTACCCGAAGAGTTATGTGACGCAGGCGCGCTTAATCGTTGGCAACTCGAATCCGCCTGCGAATGCGGGCAACAACAACTCCTTGCTCACGAATTTCCCCGTCTTGAATGCGCTGCTTGAAAGCACGGGCACCCAATCCGCTGAGACTTACGCCGAGCTCATCCAAGAGACACCGGTCGCGCAAAACGTCATCGATCAGCTGCAGCTCCGTACATCGGTTTCGCACCTTCTCTCCCGCGTTAACGTGAAACCGGTGACGAATACGTCGATTTTGCAGCTCTCGGCGACTTGGAGCAATCCTAAGACGTCTGCAGATATCGCAAATGCCTTCAGCAACGCGCTGATCGCGCGCGAGCGGAGTTTGATTTCCGGGCAGGCCGATACCGCGATTGCATTTCTTTCGAAGCAGATGCCGGCGAGTGCCGACCGCTTGCGCACTGCTGAAAGCGCACTGTCAAGCTTCGAGGCATCGCGGCGCATCAGCGATATCAACTTGCAAACGCAGAATCAACTGAACGCAGCTTCAGCGATCGATGCGAAGATCGGGCAGGTGCAGCTTGACCAACGGCAGGCGCAGGCGCAGCTCGATAGCGTGAATGGGCAGATCAGCGGCTTAAAGGTCTCTGCTCCGGGCGGAACGACCGTTGCCCCGAATCCCGTTCTTGCACAGCTGCAAACCCAGCTCGCCCAAGTTGAAGCCCAACTGCGCACGGCGCGTCAGCAATATACGGATAATCACCCGATCGTCAAATCGCTCGTCGCGCAGCAGACGGCTTTACAGCGCGAGATTTCATCGCAGCCGGCGACTGTCGTTTCGAGCGAAAGCACGCTGCCCAATCCGGTATACCAGCAGTTGAGTCAGGCGGCGGCGACATACCGCTCGCAAATTGCCGGCGATAGCGCTCAGTTGAGCGAATTGAATGCGCAACGCGCGCAGATGATTCCGCGGATGCGCGATTTGCCGCTGCAGACCGCGCAGCTCTTCCAGCTGCAACGCTCGGCGAAGCTGGCCGAAGACCTCTACACGGCGTTGCAGCAGAAATACAATGACGCGCTAATTACGAAGACGACGGCGCTTAGTGATGTTACCGTTACACAGGCCGCGACGCCCGACGATGCGAGCGTGCGGCCCGACACGATGTTGAGCCTCATTATCGGCATCGCGCTCAGCTTGCTCGTGGCACTCGGCACAGTCCTGGGGCTGGACTTCTTCGACCAGCGCGTCCGCGATCAAGAAGAGCTAGAGCGGGATTTGCCGCTGCCGGTGCTCGGCACGGTTCCAGATCTCGGGACGCTGCAGAACCCCGCTCCGCCGTGGGTCCGCGCAGTTGCAGCCGAATCTTTCCTGGAGCTCTTCACATCGCTGCGCGCAACACAGTCGCATCCCGTTCGCACAATCGCGATAACGAGCCCGCGAAGCGGTGATGGCAAAACGACGGTCGCTCTCAATCTTGCGGTCGCGGTTTCGGAAATGCAAACGGTACGCGGTGCTCCAGCGCGACACACGATCGTGCCGCAACGCTCGGATCGGGTGTCATGGCTTCTTAACTTAGCGTTCGGAAAGACGCGGACAACCGCGTTGGCAGTGCAAGAACAACCAGCGAGCACAAACGGAGACCCAGCCGCTTCAAAGCAGCGCCGAAGAGTGCTGCTCGTGGATGCGGACTTGCGCCGCCCGTCATTGCACAGGCGGTTGAAAATCTCAAACGAATGCGGACTCTCCGACGTCCTGGCCGGCAACGCCCAGATCTGGGATGCGATCTATCGGACCAAGCACGACGATCTCGACGTGATGCCCAGCGGCATGAGCCCAGGGCATCCGCTCAAGCTCTTTCAGCTCTCGCAGCTCGACACGCTGGTTACTCAGTGCATGGCGGAATACGACATGGTCGTCTTTGACTCGCCTCCAATGCTGCCGATCCTCGATTCAACGCTCATCGCCGGCAAGACGGATGCGACGCTTATCGTCGTGTCAGCTGGATCGACCGAGCGCAGCGCCGTGCGTCAAAGCCTGCGGCGGTGGGAGAAGATGGGACTGCGCAACGTTGCCGGCGTCGTGCTGAACCGCATCGCGCCTTCAGCCGAAGACGGCAGCTATTATTTTGACACGGAGTTGACGACGAAAAACTACGGGCGCACGGCGGAGGAGCCGGTCTAGGTTCTCACCCGCGCCACGTCCCAACCGGGGGCGCTTGAGCGCAAACGTATGGCCGAATCGTCCTCACTGGGCAGAAATGCGCGCGGACATTCCTGGTCGTCGTGGCGCGCGACCACGTACTCAAAGGTACGGTCGTCGTCGAGATCGCGATCGACCGAGAGCATCTTCCCACATTGGATACAGATGTATTTCAAGTGCCTCTAACACTCTCATACGGCCGCTTGCCGTACCGTGTGATAGCGAACTAATCGGCTGCATGCTCGCTCTAGGTTCGATTAATGACATATGCGCGAAATGATCCCCAGCGTCGTGTGCGCGGTTGCACGCCATGGCATCTCTCGTGCGCGCTGTCGGCCGCGTATTCTTAGATCTTCGGCAACGGTTGAGTCACGCAGCACTTTAGTCAACGCGGCGGCGAGATCATCCGCGTCGCCGCTTTCAAAGTAAAGCGCGGCCTCTCCGCCGGCTTCGGGAATGCCGCCCGCGTTTGAAGCCACGACGGGCGCGCCGTGGGCCATTGCCTCTAAGACAGGTAATCCGAAACCTTCATAGCGCGAGGGATACACAAACGCCGCTGCGTTGCAGTAGAGTGCCGATAACGTTCGATCGCCAACGTGACCGAGAACTGCGGTTGGAACCGCGGATTCGGCCTGCCTCGCGCTCCGCGTTTCGCCGGCCAAAACGAGTCCGATCCTTGATCGTACATCCGCCGGCAGTTGATCGACGGCATCCAGCATGATGTCGATCCCTTTTCGCGCTTCGAATTCACCTACAAAAAGCAGGTATGGTACCGCAAAAGGTAGCTGCGGCCTTGCGTCAGCCACCCTTTGCGGAAGGTCGACGCCCAGTGGAACGACATCGATCGTTTCCGGCTGCAGATCGAGGTATTTAACGAGTTCGCGTTTTGAAAACTCGGAGTCCGTGATGATGTGGGCGCCTTCATGGACGGCGCGACGAAACGGGATCAGTTCTTGTTCGCGCTTCGCAGGCGGAAGCTCCGATGCAAAGAGGGACGCGTCGTGCAATACCGCGACCTTTGGCTTTCGCGAACTCCAACTGAGGCCGTTCCAAGGAAACCACAAGGCGTCGATGTCGGCTGCGTCCGCTTTGTTGCGCCTGCGAACGCGCAAGGTCGGTTGCGATTCGCGGCGATAGGCCGCCGCGTACCACCATGCGGGCCACTCGGGGATCAGCAGCGTGAGATCCACATCCTTTCTGAAGGTCGTCGACCATTCGCGTACGAGAGCGCGCGTGTAGCGTCCGATCCCGCGCCGATCGCCTAGCAAGTTCCAGGCGTCGACTCCGATTCGCAACGGCATATTGCTGACTAACGGGGCCAGTCGCCGGCGCTCCTCCAATCGCGCATGAACGCCCGCTGCGCGTCGGCAAGCGGGCGATGTTCGAAACAGACCTCAACCCGCGCACGGTTCTCAATGCCGTCTTTGATCGTGCTTTCAGTTCGCGGCTGCGGCCACAGATTGTGGAAGTCGTCGGCACCGCCGATTTCGCGCGGCACGAGGTGGTCGATCACATAACCGCGCCGATAGCTGCCGAAGTACTCGACGTAAACACGATGCTTGAGTTGAGTTGAAACGTGCCGCGGATGACGGCGGCCGTAGAATGGTCGGCAAACATCCGAGGCGTCGCTGATTGAAACAGCGCCGGGCGTCCAGCGCGGATTCGGAAGCGCTTGCGAGTTCGCTGCGAGCGGCAGGAGCGCCAGAGCGAGTGCTGTAGCGACCGCGCAGCGACCCACGCGGCCTCTCAGTGCAGTTGCGTCAGGACATATTGCGCGACGTCGTGTAAGTCACGCGCGGAAAGCTGCCAACGCGGCATCACAGGATTCAGCGGCTTTCCTTCGTTATCGATGCCTTTGGAGATCGCACGTTCAAGCAATGCGAGCGTGTACGGATGTTTCTGCTCCGTGACAAGAGCTCGATGCCGTAAATCGGCACTGACTGCCCCGCTCGGAAGATGAATGCCGCCGGCGCCGTTTGAGCCGTGGCAGGCAGCGCAAGATGGCCTCAGCGGAGGCCGCTGCGCCGCGATATGTTTGCCGTGTGCGTCGATGCCGTGTAGGAAGATCATGCCGCCGTTATCGCTGAGCACAGGCGAACTCGACGATGCGGCAATCGGCTGCCGCGATGCGCAGGCGGCGAGCAGAACGATTGCAGCGATGCAGGTGACTTTGCCGATCGTCATGGAGCGATGTTTCCCACGCTTTGGACGGGTGAATCTTCGACATTGAAGCGAAACTCGCGGCCGTGGGCTTTTGGGAAACCGTCGGCAACACACCGCTAATCGAACTGGGAAATCTCTCGGCACAGATCGGTCGCCGGATTCTCGCCAAAGCGGAGTTTCTGAATCCGGGCGGCTCGGTTAAGGATCGAGCCGCGAAGGGAATCGTTGCCGCTGCCGAGGCGGCCGGCAGGCTGCCTTCCGGTGGCACGATCGTTGAAGGTACCGCCGGCAACACCGGTATCGCACTCGCCTTGATTGCAAACGAGCGCGGCTACGCGTGTACGATCGTCGTGCCCGATGACCAATCGTCCGAGAAGATCGATCTCTTGAAGACATTCGGCGCCGAAGTGCACGTCGTCCCGGCCGTGCCGTTTACGAATCCAGCGAACTACTACCACGTCGCACGCAAAATCGCGGTGGAAACGCCGAATTCAATCTGGGCCGACCAATTTGAAAACCTTGCGAATCGCCAGGCGCATGAAACGACCACAGGCCCGGAGATTTGGGAGCAATCCGGCGGCGCGATCGACGCGTTCGTCACCTCAGCGGGAACCGGCGGTACGGTGGCCGGCGTTGCAATCGCGCTTAAAGCCCGCGACGCAGACATGTTGACCGTACTCTGCGATCCAATGGGGTCGTCGCTCTACAGTTATCTCAACTTCGGCGAGCTGCGCTTTGAAGGAGAATCCGACCTCGAGGGCATTGGCATTAAGCGCATCACTGCCAACTTCGACGGCGCACCGATCGACCGCGCGATCCGCATCGAAGATGCCGACGCGATCGCGATGACGCGCTGGTTGCTTGATCGCGAGGGGTTGTTTGTCGGCGGATCGTCGGGTCTCAACGTCGCCGGCGCTGTTCGAATCGCGAAAGAGTTACCCGAAGGGTCGACCGTCGCAACGATTCTCTGCGACGGCGGCGGCCGCTATCTATCGCGCCTGTTCAACGACGAGTGGCTTCGCGAGCACAACCTGTCTATCCGCCGGCGATCGCCCCAACGATGAGGAGCGGCTCTGCGCCGCTCGCAACGGCTTCCGGCAATGCACTATCAGGCGATTCATGTGAGAGGTCTTGCGCGCAAGCGAAGAAGCGCACGAACGGCCTACGCCGTTGGCTCACATGGTCGCGAATCGTACCCCGCAACATCGGATAACGCGCCTCGAGCGCGTCGAGCACTGAACGTTGCGTAACGCCATCATCGACCTGTACTGTGACTTCACCGTTGACACGAGCCAATGCACGCAAATGTGCCGGAAGAACGACTCTGATCAAGACAGCGTCTGAACTTCGACCGAGAGGACGGGCGGCAGATCGCGCACGATGGCGT
>JAFARW010000032.1 GCA_019245275.1 Vulcanimicrobiota bacterium | reverse complement strand
TGATCTGTTGTACCTTCGTGCGGTGATCAGCGGAGAGTGCCGCCATCTCGCGCGTGTGTGCATCATCAACGATCGAGCGCATTTGCGTCATCGTCGAGCGCATGATCGGCTCGATCTTCTGCCGCTGGTCGGCGGTCAGATTTAGTCGCTCGCCACCGAAGGGTCGTGCGCCCATCGCTGGCCCAGCGCCGGGTGCTCCAGGCGCGGCCGGCGCGCTGGCGGGTGTTCCGCCGGTGTTTTGGCCACAAGCGGACATAGTAAGAGCTGCCGTCGCAAGGACGGCAAGGAATAATTGCTTCATGGCACGATTGTGAACGCGCATTCTCAAGGCTGGCTGAGAGGTGCTAAGCGGCCTTGAGACCGCCTTGCCAAGCCTGGTAACGGTGCTGAGCGATTAGTGCGGCGCGTGATACTTCCTCAAGCGGGTGCGTGTGCAGCGCAATGCCGGCTCGCTCTAGCACGGAAACCGCTTCAGCCGGCGGCTCCCAGCGTGCATACAAATGAACCTCGCGCGCATGTGTCGCTTCGGCAACGATACGAACGACGTCGTCAAAATTGCATTCGCCTATCGCCAGCAGTCGCGAAGAGACAACGGTATCGAATGCGGCCACGCTGTACCCGGAAACGACCGCCAAAAGCTGGCGCACGTCGCTTAGCGCGGTGCTCTCGAAATCGACCAGCACGACCGCTGGCGCCAGATCGCCCTCAAGCTGAGCGTGCAACGTGGCGCCGATGATTTTGCCGCGCTCGCCCGCTTGGAGAATCGCTCCGCTGCCGATGAAGTAGCCTTCCATGGCCTCACTATGCGGCTTTGGAGTGCCAACTGGGTGGCACTATGCTAAGACTCGGCAATCGGGATGACAATCGATAGCAGCGATCGGCGGCGAACAACCTCGGCCGTGATTAAACGCATGGCATTCTTGCTGCTCGCGACTGCGTTACTTCAGGGCTGCGGGTTCGGCCGACATCCATCGGCGCAGAAAGGCGCACGGCAAGCCTCGTATCGGTGCGGCGGCCAACTGCTGGCGGCGCAGCTTACATCGGCTTGCCACCATCGAAATCTCGGGGCCAAGCTATCGCAGCGCAACAGGCGGCGCCGCTAGCGACTCAGGCGGTCGAGAGTTGGAGTTGCGCCTTCCGGCGTGCCCCCGCGACCAAGAGCGCCACGAGCTGATCGACGACTTCTGGATCCCAGTGCGATCCGCGACCATGTTGCAACTGTTCCAGTGCCTGTCGGGCCGGAAGTGCGGCGCGGTTCTTCGTTCCGGCGATCATCGACTGAAATGCGTCGCTCACTGCAAGGATACGCGCTTCGAACGGGATGCTGTAACCGAACAGCCCGTCCGGATAGCCAAGCCCATCGAAGCGCTCGTGGTGAGCGCGGACGACCACGGCACAGTGCTGCAACGCCGGAATTTGGTTAAGGATTCGTTCCGACGTTACAGGGTGTGCCCGAACTTTTTCCGTCTCGGTTTCCGACAGCGAGCCGCTGCCGAACAAAACCAGGTCCGATAACGCAATCTTTCCAACGTCGTGAACTAGAGCACAAAGCTCAACGTACGCGATACCATCGCGCGACAATCGCATAGCGGTCGCTAACCGCCTTGCCCACTGAGCTGTGCCTTTGGAATGTGCGTACGTCGCCTCGTCGCGCTCCTTGATCACGGCGAGCAGCCCCATTGCGATCAGGAAAGACTGCGGCATCATTTGTCTTCGCGCTCCGGCTCAGCCAAGATTCGGGGGAACTATGAGCACCAAGCCAGCTATGGCAGCTGCGATCGCCAAGATGATGTTTATCATTACGACATCCTCCGTAAAGTGTGGTCAGAAACGAGCATACCGAGCGAAAATCTCCGCGTCTCTAGTCAATTCCGACTAGTGCCCTCACGCAAGGATCCCGGCCTTACGTGCCACCGCTAACGCCTCACTGCGGCCGCTGCAGCCAAGTTTCGCAATTGCCGATCTGACGTGGGCATGAATCGTGTGGACACTCCGATTACTGTCTTCAGCGATATGCCTGCTGCTGCGCCCTTCTGACAGCGCCTTGAGAACCGCGACTTCTGCGGCAGTCAGCGGCGACGTTGCCCGCCAGTGCTCGCACACGCGACGATGCACTGCCTCGATTAGGAGCGCGTATCCGCCGTACTCGACACGTCTCATTTCGTCGAGGCTCTGAAACAGATAGGTGTCAGATGTCGCAGCGCCCCTAATGATCTGGCAAACTGCGATAACCGCCTTCTTGAATGCGTCAATCACTGGTTCGCCAGGATCAGAAACAGCTAAGTGCGCTAATTTTATTGCTGCCTTCGTGCGCTTCGCGACGCCGTAAGTAAGGGCGCACAAGAGCCTCGCCATCTCGACATGCCGAGCTTGATCAGGCGCGGTAACGTCAACGGCGTTTGCTTCCTCTAACGCCTTATCGGCGAAGCGCAAGGCAGCTGCACGTCGTCCATCGGCGACGAGGTAAAGGGCGCACTCGGACCTGCGAAGAGCCCTCACGGTCGCGAAAACTTGTTTATCCCCCACTCCTGAGGCAAGCCGGTGTGCGTCTGAGAAACGCCCCTCCCACGCTGCCCTCAGCGCTCTTAACGGAAATATAAGAGCTAATCTTGGGGTGTCGCTGGTTTGCATTGCCGCGATATCGCTCTCGATCGACTGCATACGCTCGACGTTGCCGCGTCGAGCTTCAATTTCGTACAATTGGAAGAGCGCGGTCTGCCGGCCGAGTCGATCTCCGCTCTTTGCGGCGCACGCGGCGTTTTTCTCGGTGTACCAAAGCGTCTTTGAGACATCTTCGTCGCACGTCATCTCAGTGACGGCCAGCACGCTGTACGCTCGCGCCGCTAAGATGAAGTAGCCGCCCTCTTCAGCCAGACGCGCAGCTTCCATCGAGGTTCGCCGCGCGATATCGTACTCGCCGACGTAAAACGCTGCGAACCCGATCCGCTGCAGCGCTCGGATCCGCGCTTCTTCAGTCTCACACCGATCAGAAAGCGCGGGCGCTTCTTGAACAAGGGTCTGCGCAACATCCTTACGACCGGCCAACGCATGCGAGCCGGCTAAAGCCGAAGTCGCTTCGGCTCGCAGATCCGCGGGCAATTGCTTCGCTTGAAGCATCGGCTCAAGCGAGGCGCACTCATCCTTCCCTTGGTTTGTCAGCAGCACCAGCAGCCGAATCCCGGTCGCGGCCTTAAACTCGTCGTCCTCGCTCAGCGCGATCGCACGCTTGTACAGATATTCGGCGCTGTCGAAACGTCCACCGATCATTTCCGCAGAAGCGCGAATCGCGAGCACGCAGGGATTCGCATTCTGAAGCTCTTTCGGCAGCGATGCGATCGCTCGGCTGACTACGTCGCCGTGCCCATGCTCAATCAACTCTATACCACTCAGCTCGATGATTGCCACTGTCTCATCGACGGCTTCCGCTTGCGAAAATAATGCCAACGCCGGCGCCTCACGCCCGCTGTGAAGCTGTGCGTGCGCAGCGCGGACCAGCATCTCACGATAAACGGTTTCTCCTCGTAGTCGAAGCTCGAACTGCAGGAAGTCGCGGAAGAGATCGTGGCAGCGGTAGCGGCCTTCTTCTTCCTTATAAATGAAAGCCACGCGCTGGCGTAACGTCTCAATGATCGGCTCGCTGCGATCGATACCGGCCGCGCGCAAAACTGAGGTATCGATTTCGGTCAAGAATGATGACAGCAGCAGCAACTCTTGCTGCTCTGGCGTTAGCGACTGGAAGACTTGCTCGGCGAAATAGTGGTAGATCTTCTCGCGCGTTTCTGCCTCGAGGTGTTGTAAGTCGCTCGTTCGCAGCGTGCTGCGCAGCGCAAAGGTCAGCGCCGTCGGCCAGCCGCGCGTTAGTTCCAGAATCTGATGGAGTTCGTCGTCGCGCACCGCGACGCGCGCCATCCGCGCCGCATCGCGTGCTTCGTCAGGCGTGAAACGCAGGTCCATCTCGTCGACGGCGAGCCCCATATCACCGTAGGCGAGCCACGACGCCACCGGCAAATCGAGCGAAGAGCGCGTCGCGATCATCCAGCGTATTTTCTGTTTCGTGCGCTCGATCAGTGCCGCGACGAACTTCGTTACTTCGGGTTCAGCCTCGGCAACGTGCAGGTCGTCGATCGCGATCAGCCCTTCATACTGACCGATGTGCGCATGCATCCAAGCCGCAAGCTCAATGCCTGCCGATGCGGCGCTGGTCGATCGTTCAAAGGCATCCGCAAGGGTGTTGCGCAGGTTCGAAACGACGTCACTCAAGACGCGCACGAATCCGCGCACAAATCCCAGCAACGTGTCATTATCCGCGCGCACGTCGTAGCGGATAGCGGGCCGCTCTAGACTTGCGAGATACTGAGTCAGCGCGACGGATTTCCCGTAACCAGCCGGCGCTACGATCAGCGCGATGCGCTGCTCGGCTGCATTGGAAATACGTTCGACGATGCGGTCGCGCTGAATCGGCGTAAAGGCGCCGCCGGTTTCGATTCGACCATCAGCACCAACGAACCGAATCACAGGTCGCGCTCGCTTAATGCCAACCGTATGGCACTCCTGCTACTCACACTATGAGCATAAAACTATCCACAGGATGTGCATACAATGAAAGATACGCTAGACCAGACACTTCTCAAGATCGACGCGCTGCTTCAGGAGGCGACAATGCTCGTCACCGCGGCTAGAAGCGGGCAACCGATATCCACTGACGGCCGTTACGCGAAAGTCAGGAAGGAGCATCCGAACACCGGGAAGCCCTGGAGCACGGAAGCCGATGACGAGCTCCGCAAACTCTTCGAGAGCGGCAATACCGTCGAGGATCTTGCAATTTACTTTCAGCGCACGCAAAACGGCGTGCGCGCGCGGTTGGTTAAACTCGGTCTATTAGACGAGGGGCAATTTCAGCCGCGTTTTGTTGCTTAGTGGTTGCGCTACCGGCGATCGCCCGCATCAGCTGAAGTCTCCGGCTTCGCGGGCGACGTCGTGGCATGGTCGAGGGCCGGCATCCTCAATCGGACAAGCTGCTGATTCATGGCACCCAGGCCGCTGACGAATGCACCGACCGCATGCACGCGTTCGTTAGTGAGCGCGTGCAGCGCTCGTCCTTCGCGCTCTTCTTCAGCCGTTGGCCGCTTGAACGTATCGAACAGAAAAAGATGCGCTTGCACGCGTTCGCGCAGCACGTCTTTGAGAAAATCATCGTCTTGATCGGATTTGGGATTCGAGGTGAGCGTTGCTTGCAGTGCCGCCGCGCGAGATTTGATTGCATCCAGCTGTGGTAGCAAATCTGAAGTCGACGACGTCTTCTGCAGCGCACTTTTGCGAACGTCAACTTCACGCTGCACCGTCGAGAGCGTGTTTAGCGCAGCGTTGATCCGCGACCAATCGGCGTAAAGTTCGTGCTCGAGGCGATAGCGAGCGATGTGGTCGAGAAGCGTAGCATCGTCGCGAGGGTCACGGTGCACGATAATCGGTGCGCGCAGTGTGCGATAACCGGCGTGAATCATGATTGCGTAGCGGCCTGGGATAATCGCCGCGCCGCTCGTGAATTGATTCCAATCCCCGGTTGAATCCCAAGCGACCGGCTTGTCTTCGGTTAGGTCCCAGGAAAAACGATTGAAGCCGGCTTGATTCGTGAGATCCGGAACGGATTTTCCATCTTCGATATGCGAGCGAAACTTTCGCACGATACGGCCGTGGGCGTCAACAACTTCGGCTGTCGGGTTGTGTGCGGCCGGCTTGTTCAAGTAAAACGTTACGATCGCGCCGTACGGCGGATTCTCACCTGCGCCGAGCGAGTTGTTGCCGCCGGAGTGGATCTCGTACAGATAGGCTGGCCGCACCGGAAAGAGATACGCGCCCGCGGCTCTCGCTCTCGGCAGCAGCTGCAGCGGCGTCGCATCGTCCAAGATCCAGGCGCTTCGTCCGTGCGTGCCGACCAAAATGTCGTTGAAATCCGGCTGTACGCGAATGTCCCGCATCGACGTAGCCGGGAGATTCTGACGGAACGGCTGCCAGTGCGCTCCGCGATCGAACGAAATATAGAAACTGAACTCAGTTCCCAAATACACGATTGATGGCGCTCTAGGATCTTGCCGGATGCTGCGCGCGTAGTCGCTCGCCACCAAACCGTTCGTGATCGTCGTCCAATGACGTCCAAAATCGCTCGTTCTAAAGACATGTGGCGCTTTGTCGCCAGTCATGTGTCCGTCGTAGACAATGAACGCCTCGCCGGCGAGGACGTGCGATGCAGAGATACTCGCAAAACGACCGAAGGGCCGGATGCCGCCGGGCGTTACGTTGCGCCAATGTTTGCCGCCATCGCGCGTGAGCTGCACGAGTCCGTCGTCCGTACCGACCCAAATTTGCCCGCGTGCAATCGTCGACGGCTCGATGTATAAAACCGTCTCCGCCGTCTCCGCACCTGTTCCCTCGAGCTGCGTTCCGCCCGTGATGACTTCATGAGAACGCACATTGCGAGTCAGATCCGGACTAATCACGGCCCAATGCTGACCGCGATCGCGCGATTTGAAAACCACGTTGCCGGCCGTGTATGCCGTGTGCGGATCAAACGGATCAAATGCGAGTGGCGTTTCCCAATTGAATCGGTAGCGAAGCGAGCCGGGCGGCGTAGCGTTCTGATCGCGCAGGTAAGGCGAAGCGGCAATATTTTGTTTCGTGCGCTCGTTTAAAATGTCAATCTCGCCGCCGTTATTGCCGCCACCGCTGGTCGACCACGTGAAGTTGGGATTCGAAGGGTCCGGAATTACCCACGCACCATCACCGCCGCCGATGTCTTCCCACTGTGCCGGCACGATGCCGCGCGGCGTCAGCGAATGATTGGGGGCGCACCAAACGCCATTGTCTTGTAGCGGTGCGCAGATGCGATACGGATTCCCGCGGTCGTAACCGACGTGGTAGAGCTGCCCAATCGGGATCGTGTTGTGCCACTGCCACGTGCTTCCACCATCATGTGAAAATGCGACGCCGCCGTCGTTTCCTTCGATGATGCGTTTGCCGTCTTGCGCGATCCACATCGCGTGATGGTCGCCGTGAACGCGCTCGCCGGTTTTCTTCCACGT
>JAFARW010000213.1 GCA_019245275.1 Vulcanimicrobiota bacterium | reverse complement strand
AGACTGAAGTGTGATCCATTTCGATCGATGGCCGGCAATGCAAGGAGAACCGCTGCAATAACGACCCAAATCGCGATCTGCAGCCATTTCGGAAGCGTCGCAAGGCGCTGCAGCACGGCTTTAGACCTTCTCCGGCAGCGACTCGCCGAGCAGCCCCGACGGGCGGAAGATCAACACGAGCACAAGTACCGAGAAGACGACGACGTTGCTCCATTGGTTGCCGCTCGGGAAAATCTTCAAGTTCGTCAGCGCCTCGACGATGCCGATGCAAAACCCACCGAGCATCGCGCCCGCCAAGTTACCGATGCCTCCGAGGACCGCGGCCGTAAACGCCTTCAGCCCCGCATTGAAACCGTTGAAGAACCATGTCGATTGATAGTAGACACCGGAGACGAAACCAGCAGCGCCTGCAAGTGCGCTGCCGATCAGAAACGTCAGCGCGATAGTCGCGTTGATGTTGATGCCCATCAGTTGCGCTGCATCCCGATCCTGCGCGGTAGCGCGCATCGCCTTTCCGAGCTTCGTATTGTAGATGAAGACTTGCAACGCGACCATCATCACGATCGCGAACACGATGACCATCAGTTGCTTGGCTTGAATCTCGATGCCGCCGATCGCCCAGCCCGGGTTCGGAATCACTTGTGGAAAGGACACGGGGGATGGCCCACGCCACCACTGCATGATGTTTTCAAGAATGAACGAGACGCCGATCGCGGTGATCAACGGCGCGAGGCGCGGAGCGTTACGCAGCCGGCGATACGCCAGCCGTTCGATGATGACACCGGTTAGGCCGCAAAGGACCATCGCGCCAACGACTGCGACCGCCACATCAACGAACAGTGCGGCGCCGTGCAACTGATTTGAAACGCCCAGCAGCGTGAGAATCGAAAGCGAGAAAAAAGTCCCCAGCGTGTAAACGTCGCCGTGCGCAAAGTTGATCAATTCGATGATCCCGTAGACCATTGTATAGCCGAGCGCAATCAGGGCATAGATTGCGCCCAGCGACAGCCCGTTGACGAGCTGTTGTAGGAAGTCGTGCAAACTAGGGCGCCGGCACTAAGTTTTCAAATTGAGCTGGTTGACGAAATCCGCCTTACCGCCGCGGATCGTCCACAAGCTCAGGATCGGATTCGTCGAGTCGCCATACTTATCAAAGCCGACCGTTCCAATCGGCGTCTGCAATCCGCTGGTCGCGGCGACGTTTTTCAGCACCTGCGCGCGCGTCGGCATCTTATTGCCGTTCTGTCGAATCGCCTTATCGATTGCGGCGATGATGGCTTGAGCCGCTGCATAGGCGCTCGCACTATACGGTCCAACGGGGCTGTTCCACCGAGCCTGGTAATCCTTAACGAACTGTTGCGCCGACGGCAGCTTTTGGGCGTTCGGCGCTGCAACCGTATAGTAACTGCCGTCCGCCGTCGTGCCGGCAACGGTCAAGAATTCGGGATCGCTGATGCCGTCGCCACCCATGTATGCGACGTTGTTCATGCCGGCATCGAACATCTGCTTACGAATCAATCCGCCGCCGTTGCTCGTCGTGCCGCCGAAGAAGATGACATCCGGGTGCGTCGCGGCGATCTTGGTCAGCAATGCTTTGAAATCTTGTTGATTCTTCGTGATGTGATCGTGGCCGAGAACCGTTCCGCCCAACTTCTTGAAATCGGCCTCGAAGACGTTCGCGAGGCCGAGCCCGTAGGTCTCGTTGTCATCAAGGATGTACGCCCGCGAGAATTTCAGCTTGCGCGCGAACTGCGCGCCGGCCGCACCTTGGCGCGAATCGATCGTGCAAACGCGAAAATAACTGTTGACCGTCGGATTCGAACGCCGCAAGCTCGCGGCATCCGGTCCAATTGTCAATCCGTCATTCGTATTTGAGGGGCTGACTTGCACGAGCCCGGCTTCATTCGTTAACGGAATCTCCGCTTTGGCAACGTTTGAATTGAATGGGCCGATCATACCGAGCACGTTATCGTCGGAAATGAACGTGCGCGTGTTCGACGCGCCTTGTTGGGGGCTGTGCACGCCCTGCACGGCATCGTCGAGCGCGTCGGCCTGAAGATGCAAGCCGCCGGGCAGCCCCTTTTTTTCCGCTTGTTCGATCGCCATAACGGCTCCGTTTTGCGTTGTCACACCGATCGATGCGTCGGCACCCGAAACGGGCAGATCGATACCGATCTTGATCGTATTGCCCGATGGCGTTCCACCTCCAGTTCCACCCGAACAAGCGGCAAGAGCAACGATCAGCGCCACACCGGCGATTGGCCGCCTCAGCGATGCGAAATCCATCGATGGCCTCCCAAATCTCAAAATCGAGGCGGCGGAGTCCGTCGCCCATCGACCTTGCGGTTACGCCCTGGCGCGGGTGTTCCCTGGTGGGGGAGAGGCACGTTACGTTCATAAAGCATTCACGATGGTGTTGCACGATGACCGCGTGATGATCGCGCTGCCTCGCACTGCTCTTTTGCTCGCGTTGCTCGCTGCCGGAACGTTGCCCGGCATGGCAGCGCAACATACGGCGAGCGCTGCTGCGTCACGCTCAATCGACGTGCAACGTTCGAAAATGACCATCTACGTATTCAAACAAGGGTTCTTCGCGGCGTTCGCACACGACCACACGATCGCCGCGCCCATCACCGCTGGGCGCTATGCCGCACCGTCGAAGCGAGTTGACCTCACAATTGACACGACCAAGATTCAAGTGCTCGATCAGCGCGATCGAGACAGCGTTCAGAAGGCGATGGACGATCAGGTGCTCGAGACCTCAAAGTATCCGACGATCATCTTTCGCTCGACATCGATCGACGACCGGGATCCCAAGCGCTGGACCGTAAACGGCGATCTAACGCTGCACGGTTCAACGCACCCGATCACGCTTCAGGTCACGAGATCGGATGCCTCACACTTTAGCGGCTCGACGATGATTCGCCAAACAACGTTCGGCATTACGCCGATCAAGGTGATGGGCGGCGCGGTCTCGGTCAAAGACGACGTGCGCGTAGATTTCGAAATCGTCCTCGCACCGTAACCTGTCACCCCGACACATTAGCTCCGTGCTGTGCTTTGGTTACGCTGAAGCCTCTATTTCTTCAGTTGGTGGAGCGCGAAGCGGTTGCCGTCCGGATCCTTTGCGAACGACGCCCAGCACGTCGGCGATTCAAACGGCTCGTTGATGTCGACGCCTTTTTCTTTTAGCCGCTTGAACTCGGCATCAACATTATCAACCTCGAAAGCGACGCTGAAACTGGAGCCGGGCGGCATTCCAAGGGATTCGCCGCCGGTCACGACCGCGAACGTCGTGCCGCCGACGTCGAACTCTGACCAAGCCTTATGCAGATCTTTTGGCTCGCCGAGCCCGACGACATCGCGATAAAACGCCTTCGCTTTCTGTAAGTCCTTTACGGTGTAAACGACAAACCCGATTTCTTTAACCATCTTGGTTCCTTTAAGTTAAGCGGTGGTCAGTTCGCGCACGGCGGCAGCATTGAAGTACGCCGCTTTCGGATGGTGCATGACGATCGCGGCGGTGGATTGCTCGGGCACGATCTGATACGCCTCCGTCAACTTTACGTCGATTGCGCGCGGCGCGTCGAGCAACTTGAAGACGATTTCGTGTTGCGATAGGTCCGGGCAGGCGCCGTATCCCCACGAATAGCGCTTCCCACGATCGTCCGGTAGGCCCAATTCGGCGCGAATGCGCCTGTGCGTATGCTCCGCCAGCGCCTCCGCCGACTGAACGCAGAAGCCGTGCAGGAAATACGACTCGCTGTAGTCGCCGTTCGCTTGCAACGCATCGATTCGTTTCGTCGCTTCTGCTCCGACTGTCACGACTTGCAGCGCGACAATATCGACAGCTTTCCCGTCTTCGCGCGGACGAACGTAATCTGCTAAGCAGAGATGCTCACCGCCCGGCTGCCGCGAGAAACGGAAGCGGGCGATCTCACGCTTCGCGTCGTCGGCGTCGAAGAGCAGTACGTCATCGCCTTCGCCTGCTGCACGGAAGTAGCCATAAACGACGCGAGGCTCGATGATCTTCTCATCCATAACGAGCTGCTCGTAGCGGTGTAATCGCGGCTCGAAGTCCTCGCGCAACAGTTTCTCCCACTGCTCGCCCTTCGTGTTCGCCGCACCCCACGATAGCCGATAGAGACTCCGCAAATCGAAGCACGGCCACAGTTCGCTCGGATTAACGATCCGGGTTCTGGAGCGCAAAAAAGGCGGCCGCGGAATGTCAGGGCGCTCTGCTTTGACCTTCGAGACCTCGCCGTTTCTGCGTGGTTGTGTCGCTGCAGCGGCGTCGTGGAGCGCAAAAGCCTCACGTTTCGCCTTTTCGATTAGCTCGGAGCGTGCCTTCGGATCTGCGCAAAGTTGCTGCATGAGATCGAGGCCCTCAAATGCATCCTTCGCGTAGAAAACGCCCGGCTCGAAGAACCGCGACCCGTCTAGAAGCGCAATCCGCCGGCCGAAGTCGCGATTGATCGCGGCTCCGCCGACAATCACGGGGAAGTTGAGACCGCGTGCATCTTGCTCGGCGACACAGATCGGCATCTGTTTGCTCGTAGAAACAAGCAACGCCGACAAGCCGATCGCGTCCGCTTCTACCTCGACCGCCTTCTCGAGGATCGCGTTCATCGGCACTTGTTTGCCGAGGTCGACAACGCTGAAGCCGTTGTTTGTCAAAATCGTGTTTACAAGATTTTTGCCGATGTCGTGAACGTCGCCGAAGACAGTCGCAAGCACGACCTTCCCTTTTGTCGTGCCTTCTTGTTTCTCCAAGAACTGCTCGAGATGAGCAACGGCTTTTTTCATTACTTCGGCCGATTGCAAGACGAACGGCAAGATCAGCTCACCGGCCCCGAACCGGTCGCCCACATCTTTCATCGCCGGAAGCAAGACGTTGTTGAGGACGTCGATCGGTCCGTGTTTCTCGAGCGCCTCGTCGATCTTCGCTTCGATCCCGTCTTTGCGACGTCGCAAGATCGCATTATGAATGCGAACCTCGATCGGTTCCGACGCATCTTCAGCCGCCTCGGCTCGCTCGTCGGTTTTTGAAACCGATTTGCTTTCCCAATGCTCGATGAATCTCTGCAGCGCATCAGGACGCCGGTTGAAAACGAGGTCGTCGCAAAGTTCTCGTTCGTCTGAGACGATCTCAGCGTACGGCGTGATCTCCTTGGCGTTGACGAGCGCTAGGTCTAAGCCGGCTTCAACGCAGTGGTGCAGGAAGACAGAGTTCAGCGTTGCTCGCGCGTGCGGTTTGAGTCCAAAAGAAACGTTCGAAACGCCGAGCGAGGCGAGCACGCCCGGCAGCGCCGCCTTGATCGCGCGAATCCCGTCGATCGTCTGGATCGCTGAATCGACGTACTCGTCCGCGCCGGTTGCAAGCGTGAACGTCAACGCGTCAAATATCAGCGCGCCCGGCGGCAAACCATACTCGGTAACGCAAATCTCATAGATCCGCTTTGCGATCTCGAGCTTGCGCTGCGCCGTCTTCGCCATTCCTTGCTCGTCGATCGTAAGCGCGACGAGCGCCGCACCGGCCTCCATGACGAGCGGCATGACGGTATCGATCTTGGCCCGCCCGTTTTCTAAGTGAAGCGAATTGACGATCGCTCGACCGCCGTAATTCTTCAAAGCCGCTTCAAGCACGCGCGACTCGGTCGAGTCGATCATCAGCGGCGCCTCGGTCGACTGTGCGAGTTTCTTGACGAGCGTGCGCATCTGCTCGTCCTCATCGGTTCGCTCGGTCAATGCGCAGCAAACGTCCAACACATGCGCCCCGCCCTCGACTTGCTCGCGCGCGACGAGCATGATGTCGTCGTACTTCTCCTCGAGCAGCAGACGCTTCGTCTTGCGCGAACCTTGCGCGTTGATGCGCTCGCCGACGAGCAACGGACGCGGCTCCTGTTCGAGCGCGATAGCGGTCATCGCGGACGCGACGAATTGGTGCGGTTTGGGTGATGGCACGCGTGGTTTTGCGCCGTCGATCGCCTGACGCAAAGCCGCGATGTGCTCCGGAGTCGTACCGCAACACCCGCCAACGGCGTTGACGCCGAAATCTTGCACGAACGATCTTAATTCGCGCGCTAACTCCTCGGGCGTCTCCGGGTAGATCGTCTCGCCACGCGGGCCCATTTTTGGAAGACCGGCGTTTGGGATGACGCTGATGTACTTCGCCGAGGCTTCGCAGAGATAGCGCACCGGATCGCGCATGTGCGTCGGGCCGGTCGAGCAGTTCAGACCGATTACGTCGATCGGCAGCGCTTCCAACGTTGCGCAAACGGCGCGAATGTCGGTTCCCAGGAGCATGCGACCCGTAACATCGAGCGTCACCTGCGCTTGAATCGGAACGCGCCGCGATCCCGCGGCAAAGGCGTGCTCTATGCCGGCGATTGCCGCTTTGACTTCGAGCAGATCTTGCGCCGTCTCAATCAGCAGCAGGTCGACGCCGCCTTCGATCAGATGCGCCGCTTGCTCGCGATAGAGCTCCGCGAGTTCCTCATACGTGATACGCGAGAGCTGTGGATCCGAGGACGAGATCAACATGCCGGTCGGCCCTAGCGATCCCGCTACAAAGCGTGGATGACCCGCGGTACTGAATTTATCCGCCGCTCGACGCGCAAGTTGCGCCGCCGTGCGGTTGATTTCAGCGGTGCGGTCGTCGAGCCCGTACTCTGCCAACTTCAGACGGGAGCCGGTAAAACTGTCAGTTTCAACGACATCGGCGCCCGCGTCAAAGTAACTCTCGTGAATGCGTTCGATCAGCGCCGGATCTGCGAGCACAAGCGCCTCATTGCAACCGTGATATTGCGCTCCGCCGAAGGTGGCTGCATCCGGTTCCAACGCCATGACCTGCGTTCCCATCGCGCCGTCGAAAAGCACGATTCGCTCGGAAAGCAGTTCGAGATACGAAGGCATGCTTATGTCTTTCGCGTTTCCAAAATCATCGCCCGCTTCGTGCGCGTCGCGCCAACGATGCGGCCGGCGCGATTTCTTATCGGCGGCGCGGCAAAAATTTCCAATGCCGCTTTTGCATCTTCATCGATCGCGCCCAATTCATCGAGCATCGCGAAGACAGTCGGTGCGACCGCGCGCCGCGCTCCATCCCGCACTTTCACGAGCATCCCGATCGCGCCCGAAATCAGCGCGTCACCGTGGACCCCTTCGGCGCCGCCCTTGCAGGTGATCGAGCCACCGAACGTACTCATCAAGACCGAATCAAACTCGCCCGTACCCGCGATATATAAAGGATAGGCCAGCATCGCATCACGCACGACCGCCAGCGCGCTCGCATCCTGCAAGCCGATGCCTTCGAGCGTCGCTAGTCGCATGAACGCCCGCGCCCCATGCAATGTTGAAACAGCGAAGACCGGGATGCCGCAGCCGTCGATGCCGATCGGGAAATCCGCCGCCTTGTCGCCCGTCATCCGCGCGCAGAATTCCAAAATCGTTTGCTCCGCTGCGTTTTGCAGCTCCATATACGTCGACGGATCGCAGTCGAGCAAAACACACAGCGCCAAGATTCCAGCGTGCTTACCCGAGCAATTGTTGTGAATCGCCGTAAAAGGCTCACCGTGTCGCGCGAGTTCCGCCGCCGCGGCAGTATTGTAAGGCGGGTGCGGTCCGCATTGCAAAGCCGCCTCCGTCAAGCCGATCTTGCGTAGAATTGAACGCACAGCTTCCACATGAAACGGCTCGCCCGAATGCGAGGCGGCCATCACGGCAATCTCGCGTGGCTCCAAACCGAAGCGCTCGACAACCCCCTCCCGCACGGATGCCGCTGCGATGAACGGTTTCGCACTCGAACGCAGGTAGACGGGTGATTCGATGTCGCCGATTTGAAGGATCGCCCGGCCAGTACGATCGACTGCGCACGCCGAGACGACGTGCGCCGATTCAACGATCGGTCCGCGCGTTATCTCGACGAACGGTTCATTCACACCAGCGCTGCTTCGTGTATGCTCGGCGCTTGCTCCGCAAAGAGCGGATTAGAGAGGTAGCGCTCACCGGTATCGCACGCGATCGTGACGATCGTTTTTCCGCGCATCTTCTCGCGCCCGGCAACTTGCAACGCCGCCCACAGATTTGCACCGGAGGAGATCCCGACAAGCATCCCCTCCTCGCGCGCCGCACGCCGCGCCATTTCGATCGCATCTTCATCCGCAACACGGATCACTTCATCGTAGACAGCCGTATTGAGAACGTCGGGAACGAACCCCGCGCCGGTTCCTTGGATCTTATGGGGTCCCGGCTTTCCGCCGGAG
>JAFARW010000187.1 GCA_019245275.1 Vulcanimicrobiota bacterium | reverse complement strand
TCAGGTGACGTGGCAAGATGCGATCGAACGTTGGGCGCAGGCAATCAAAGAGGCGCTCGCAGCGGCCGGCCCGCAGGCGATCGGCGTTCTTGGCGGTGGCCGGCTCCTCAACGAGGAGGCCTATGCTCTGCAACATCTCTTCCGCCGTCTTGGCGTAGGCAATCTCGATTGGCGCGGCGGCCGGCAGCGCCAGGCGACTCCCGGCGCAGACGCCGGCTCACCGACCGATCTCGAAGACGCGCAAGCGATCGTCGTCCTCGGCCAATCGCCCGCCGAGACCGCGCCCATTCTCGATCTGCGAATTCGCAAAGCCGTGATGCACCGAGGCGCGGCGTGCATCGCGATTGCAACCCTCGATCCCGCGCCACCGTACAGTTGTCAAACCGTCGCCAGCGTGCGCGAAGCCATCGGCGCGCTTCCAGAGAGTGCGCAGCGAATTGCGATCGTTTGGGATGGTGTCGACGCCGCTTCAGCGCGCGAGCTGGTCGCCGCACTGCAAGGTCGTGCCGCGCTGAAGACGTTCATTGCTGGAGAGCAGCCGAATGCGCGAGGTGCCGAGGCCGTCGGCATGCATCCGGTCCTTGGCCCCGGTTTCACATTCTTGTCGTCGTCAGGGCGCGATTTCGCGGGCATGATTGACGACGCGCGTGCGGGCAAGCTCCACGTACTGTGCATCCTCGGCGCGAACCCCGCGCTGCATTTCCCGGACGGCGAAGCGATTCGCGAGGCGCTCGCGCGCACACCGTTCGTCGTTCTAACGGAGCTGTTTCCGACGCAAACGGCGGAAGCCGCGAATCTTCTCTTGCCGGTAGCCGCGCCGTTCGAAAAATCCGGCACGACGATGAACGTTGCCGGCGATCTCCTGCCGGTCAATGCGGCTCGCAAAGCACCGGAGAATTCGCACAGCGATCTCGAGATCATCGCTGGACTAGCGCAAGCGCTCGATGTCGAGATGCCGTCTATCGATGAAGTCCACGAGCGTGTGATCGACTGCGCTGCGGCGCCGCGCGAGTTCTCACTTGGAGATGAACGCCTATGTGGCGCTCACGCGGCGGCGAAGCCGCCAAGTGATGAGCTGCGCGTTGCGGTGCAGTCGCGGATCTTTGCCGGCGGCGGAACGGTGGCGCACGATCCTTGGATCGAAGAGTTGCGTCCGCTTCCCGAGGCGGCCGTCTCCCCAGCCGTTGCGCAGCGCTTAGAAATTGCGACGGGTGACTGCATCGATCTTCAAGGCGGCAGCCATACGATGCACGACCTGCTCGTCGAGGTTCGCCCCTCACTGCCTGACGGCGTCGTTGCAATCATCGACGGGTTGCCCGACGATCCGGCGAACTGCTTCGGAGAAGATAGCACCGTAAGCGTCGTCAACGTGCGCCGCAGCCGCGAACTCGCGGGAGCCGCATCGTGAGTTGGCTCTTGGTTTTGATCAAGTCGGCATTGCTGCTGTTCGTTGTCATCACGACGTTCGCATACGCGATGCTTTTCGAACGCAAGATCATGGGATGGATGCAGCTGCGGCCGGGCCCGAATCGTGTCGGGCCGTGGGGACTGCTGCAGCCCGCTGCCGACGCGGTCAAGATGCTCTTCAAAGAAGACTTGACGCCGAGCACCGCCGATCCGCTGATCTACAAGCTGGCGCCATTCATCTCGCTCGTCTCGGCATTTGGCGCCTATGCGATCATCCCGTGGTCGGAGCCGAGACCGGGCGATATTTGGTCGATCGGCAATGTCAACGCTGGGATTCTCTTTATCTTCGCGCTGACGGCAATCGGCGTCTACGGCGTTTCTTTGGGCGGCTGGGCGTCCGGCTCGAAATATCCACTTCTCGGTTCGGTGCGCGCGACGGCGCAAATGATCAGTTACGAGCTGGCGATGACGATGTCGGTGATCGGCGTGCTGATTGTCGCCGGAACGACGTCGTTAGCCGGCATCGTTCACGCTCAGCAGCGCATCTGGTTTGTCATTCCGCAGTTGATCGGCTTCGCGATCTACTTTGTTACGGCGGTTGCAGAGACGAATCGCGCGCCGTTCGATCTCGTGGAAGCAGATGCCGAGCTCGTCGCCGGCTTCCATACGGAGTATTCCGGCTTGCGCTTCGGTCTGTTCTTTATCGCCGAATATGTCAACATGCTGACCGTGTCGTGCGTCGCGACGCTGCTGTTTTTCGGCGGTTGGAACGCGCCGTTTGGATGGACTTTCATTCCCGGAATCGTTTGGTTCATCTTGAAGGTGCTGTTCTTTATCTTCTGCTACATCTGGCTGCGCGCAACGATGCCGCGCTTCCGCTACGATCGCCTAATGGCGTTCGGATGGAAGGTGCTCTTGCCGGTTGCGACGCTGAACCTGATCGCAACTGCGGTCGTAGTCGCGGTGAAAGGATGAAGAACGGCGTGCCGCGCGGGCGCATGCGCAAGCATCTTTACAACGTCGGCGCGCTTTTCCGCGGGCTTGCAACCGTCTTTGGCTTCATGTTCATGCGCAAACCGACGATCGGCTATCCGAGCGTCAAGAAGCAGCATGCGCCGCGGTTTCACGGCTTGCATGAGCTGCGTCGCTATGGCGACGGCAAGGAGCGGTGCATCGGGTGCGAACTGTGTGCGATCGCTTGCCCGGCAAATGCAATTACTGTAATTGGGGCGGAGAACACGCCGAGCGATCGCCGTTCGCCGGGAGAGCGGTACGCGGCGCGCTATGAAATCGACGAACTACGCTGCATCTTCTGCGGGATGTGTGAAGAGGCGTGCCCGACGGATGCAATCGTCTTGACACCGCGCTTCGAGATGTCCGACTACCGGCGAGGTTCGTTCATTTACGCAAAAGATCGATTGCTCGTGCCGCCCGAGGCCGGCGTCGGAACGCCTCCCGATGAACGTCCTGGTGGGATTCCGGCCGACCTTGGGGAGGTCGCCGAGATCAAATCGACGACCGACATCGATAAAGGATACTCGGCGACTTATCGCGGTCAGATCTTGAAAACGCAGCGCCGGGGATTGGCCGGTTGACGCTTTTCTGGATCCTCGGCGTGCTGCTCGTCGCGAGCGCAGTTTTTGTGATCAGCCAGCGCAAGCCGGTTTACAGCGTCGTTGGCCTGCTGTTCCACTTTGCCGTGCTGGCGGTCTTTTTTTTGACGCTAAACGCCGAGTTCTTGGCCGTCATTCAGATCGTGATCTACTCGGGTGCAACCCTGATTCTTTTCGTCTTCGTGATTGCGCTGCTATCGAGCGGCGTCGCGCCATTTTCAGTCGGACCGAATCGAATGCCGAAAGCGGCGATCCCCGCCGGCTTGATCGCCTTCGTGGCGCTCGCGCTGGTCGTCTACGGGATCTTACGCGCACCGCTCGTCAATGCTCCGCGCGCGGCGACGACGTCCATTCCGGGTGCGGTTGGCGCACCGAATGTCTTCGGGAGCGTAGCCGACTTCGGCAAGGCTCTCTTCACGACGCATCTGTTGCCGTTTGAAATGACGGCGTTCATTCTCATGGTCGCGGTAATCGGCGTCGTAGCGTTAGCGGGAGAAACGACGCCGTTCGTTCCCTCGCTACGTCGCGCGCGCATCATCGAGCGAGAAATGCGCGAAGCGCTGCTTAGAGGTGGTGAAGAATGAACGAGGCGGCGCTGCCGGTCGCGATCGTCAACTACATCGCGCTCTCGGCGGTCATTCTGTTCATCGGTGCAGCGGGAGTTATGCTGCGCCGCAATCCGTTGATCATGCTGATGTCGATTGAGCTGATGTGGAACGCAGCCAACCTGCTGTTCCTCGCTTTTGCGCGTGCTTGGCTCAATAATGCCGGTCATATCTTTGCGTTCATCGTCATCACGGTTGCGGCTGCGGAAGCAGCGATTGGTTTGGCGATTGTCGTTGTCGTCTTTCGGTCGGCGCAGACTGTCGACGTCGACGAAGTCGCGAGTTTAAAAGGGTGACCCACCAACTAGGCGTTGACGGCAGCTACCCGCTGCTCTACGCGATTTGGCTGTTGCCGCTCGCAGGCGCGGTTGTCTGTTGGGTCTTCGGTCCGCAGTTGCGTACGTTGGCAGGCGCGCTTGGCAGCGCCACGATCGGCGCCTCGTTTATCGCAACGCTCCTGTCCTGGGGCGCCGGGATGCAACGCAGTGGCGCGTTGCTCGGAGCGCATCAGCATATCGGCGCGTGGTTCCCGGGTTTCAATTTCGGTCTGCTGCTCGATCCGCTCTCGCTGATTTGGGCGCTGATCATCACCGGCGTCGGCTTCGT
>JAFARW010000073.1 GCA_019245275.1 Vulcanimicrobiota bacterium | reverse complement strand
CGTGCCGTCGATCTCGTGAAAGCGGCCGCTGGTCATATGCGTCGTCACGGTTAGCACAATCGCATCGGGGACCGGTCCGGCAGCCGCTTGCTTCTCTTCTTTCTTTCGATGGTGCCTGACGATCGCAAAGACAGCCGCGCCCGCCGGTGTCAACGCGTGATGTGCAATGGCGCCGACGCCGATTGACTTCGCAAGCGCGACCGGATCCAGGCCGCCGCCTGCCGGCAGCGTCGTCATCGTGCTTCCCTGAGTCGAGCCGGCATATTGCGCGCCACCCATCGTGCCTGTCATACGCAATTGAGTCGCAATCGGTGTGCCGTCGCCAACGGGCGTTAAGGTCACCGGAACGGTAAAATTCGCGGCAGGCGCGTTTTTGCGCGCCGCCATGCCGACATGTGCCGCAAGTGAAACATCGGCCATGAAGGCGCGCGCCGCTGCATCCGGCTGATCCGTGGCTGACGGCGGCGCGGATGCGTCCGGCGCGATGGTGCCATCAGCGCTAACGGCCAATGGAATCGTCTTCATCGTGCCGTCGTCGCTCTGCACGGTCAGGGTTAGCGAGCGGCCCTGTGTGTGTTTGATCGTGAGCGTGCCACCGGCCGCGTGACGGCCCTTCGGCGTCGAGACGGCAGTTGAGAAGCGGAACGTTGCCGATGCGCCGTTCGGCGGAATCGCAGACGAAGTTACCGGACTGGCGCCGGCGGCGACAGCGCTCGCAACCAGCGCACTAATGACAAAAAGCGCTAAGCGTCCGTACATACGCACCTCCAACGTTTGCGAGAATCGCAGGCTATCTCCGGATGTTACGAGCGGCCTGGAGATCCTCTTTGACGTTCTTGATCGTTTGCTCCGGAAGCGGTGGGCCGGCTTGTTGAATCTTTTGCTTGCCCATCCATGCTAGAACTGCAGTGGCGATCGCCCACAAGACAGTTACGATTAAGGCAGCGAGCCATGCGGGCATTGCAAGCGCCAAAGCGATCATCAGGAGCGCCGTAAGCGAGAACAATGTCATCAACGCCGTAAGCGCCGATCCGCTTAGCATGCCCGCTCCGATGCCGGCGGTCTTCGCTTTTTCGACCATCTCATCACGAGCCGATTTCAGATCGTCACGCACCAAGATCGCAACGTCGCCGGCGAATTGCTTCAGTTGCTCCGGGAGTGTTTGCTCATTCATGGATACCACTATGCCCGCTTACGCGACTTTCGCAATGCGACATCGTTTGATAGACCCGCCGTTTGGGGAAGCTTGACTGCAAACTCACTCGTTGGAGGATTACCATGCCTCGCAAATCGACCAGACGCAAGGCCGGCGGACGCAAGCGCGCCGGCGGTGCGAAGAAGACAGTTCGGCGAACGGCGTCAGGCGCGAAAAAAGCCGCCCGCAGTGCAACGAAGGTTGTTTCAAAGACGGCTAAGCGCGCGACGCGTGCCGTCAAGAAGGCGGGCAAGAAAGTCAAGGCAACAACTAGCCGCGCGCGCGATGTCGGCCGCGCAATGGCGACCGCCGGCGTCATTATTCAAGAGAGCGCTGATGTGATCGATTCGATGGCTGACCGCGCGGCAAAAAGAACGCGAGAATCCAAGAAGCGACCGCAGCGCTAGGGCCTGGAGCGAGCACAAGTCGCCGCGGCTTGCCGCGGCGCTTGCTTACCTGGACGCAGTTTCTACGCGGTCGCAGTCATCACGGCTCAATTCGAGCGCTGCTGCCGCGATGTTCTCCTCAAGGTGCTCGAGGTTGGATGTTCCCGGGATCGGCAGCATGACGGGGCTGCGTTGCAGCAGCCACGCGATCGCGACTTGATGGGGACTTGCTTTCTTCTCGCGAGCAATCTCATTTAGGACGTGAGCTTGTGGAATGTCCCCGGCTTCGAGCGGAAACCACGGGATGAAGACGATGCCGGTACGCTCGCAATCCTCAAGGACCCGTTCCGAATCCCGGTGCATCGCGTTGTAACGATTCTGAACGGAGACGATCGTCGCGACGGAGCGCGCGATTTCCAGCTCGTCATCGTTGACGTTTGAAACACCGATGTAGCGAATCTTGCCCTCGGCCTGCAACTCTTTCAGAGCGCCGATCTGCTCGCCGTACGGCACTTTGGGATCGACGGCATGCAGCTGGTAAAGCTCGATGCAGTCCAGCCGCAGCCGCCGCAAGCTTCCCTCGCACGCTTTCTTCAATTCAGCCGGACGGCAATCGCGACCCCATTGGCCCGGGCCGCTTCGCGTCGAGCCGCCTTTCGTCGCGATAACGAGATCCGAAGGATAAGGATAGAGCGCTTCGGCAATCTGCTCTTCGTTGACGTTCGGTCCGTACGCATTAGCCGTGTCGATGAAGTTCACGCCGAGCGCGACGGCTTGCTTCAGAACCGCAAGCGCATTTTCCGGATCAGCCGGCGGTCCCCATACGCCTGGACCGCACAAGCGCATCGCGCCAAAGCCTAACCGATTGACGCTCCGCTCGCCGATCCGAATCGTCCCGGCAGCGGCGGCGCTCACTGTAGATTTCACATCAGCCATAACGCCCTGCTCTTACCCATCCGGGCGTACTGCCGCGAAAGTTTGCGCAATCGTCGCATGGAAGGGGCGCCCATGAAACACTCCGGGTGGCCCGCGCTGCGCCAACTTGACGGCGATCCGTTCGCGTTAGGCAAAGCGGCACAATCAGCGCGCTCTGAAGAACTCGAGCCGCGGACAAAATCCGCCGATCGAATTGTCAAATCGATTTGCCCCTACTGCGCCGTCGGTTGCGGACAGAACGTCTATGTCAAAGATGAGCGCATCATCCAGATCGAAGGCGATCCCGACAGCCCGATCTCGCGCGGCCGCCTCTGCCCAAAGGGGTCGGCAACCCGCGAACTCGTTCAAAGCCCCCGCCGCGAGTATCGTGTCAAATACCGGCGCCCCTATGGCAGCAGTTGGGAAGAACTGCCGCTCGAGCGCGCGATTGATATGATCGCCGACCGCGTGATCGCAACGCGCGCGCAGACGTGGGAAGACCGCAGTGCCGACGGCGCGATGCTCAACCGCACGATGGGCATCGCGAGTCTCGGCGGCGCGACCCTCGATAACGAAGAGAATTACCTGATGAAAAAACTGTACACCGCGCTCGGCATCGTGCAAGTTGAGAATCAGGCCCGGATATGACATAGCTCGACGGTCCCCAGTTTGGGGACCTCATTCGGCCGCGGCGGAGCAACGACGTTTCAGCAAGATTTGCAAAATGCCGACTGCATCTTGATCATGGGCTCAAATATGGCCGAGAACCACCCGGTGGGCTTCCAATGGGTGATGGAGGCGCGCGAACGCGGCGCGACGATCATTCACGTCGACCCGCGATTTACGCGCACGAGCGCCGTTTGCAATTTTTATTTGCCGATCCGCGCGGGCAGCGACATCGCCTTCCTCGGCGGCATCATCCACTACATCTTGGAGAATCGACGCGAGTTCACCGAGTACGTCGTCAACTATACGAATGCGCCGGTCATTATCGACGAGCGCTTTCAGGACACCGAGGATTTAGACGGCTTCTTCTCTGGTTGGGACGCCGAGCAGAACGCGTACGACATCCAAAGCTGGCAGTACAAGGACATGCCGGTTCACGCGGCAGCCGGTCACCGTGCCCGCGATACCGCCGCCGTCAGCGAAGCAACCGGCGGACACGGTCATCCAATCGCGCATCACGACGCGGTGTGTGATGAGACGTTGCAGGATCCGAATTGCGTCTTTCAACTGCTACGAAAGCATTTTCAGCGCTATACGCCGGAAACCGTATCGCAAATTTGCGGGATAACACCCGCTGCGCTGGAGCGCGTCGCCAAACTGCTTTGCGATAATTCCGGGCGCGAACGGACGGCGGCATTCGTCTACTCCGTCGGCTGGACGCAGCATACGGTCGGCGTGCAGTACATCCGCGCGGCTGCAATCATTCAGTTGCTGCTCGGCAACATCGGGCGCCCCGGTGGTGGAATTATGGCGTTGCGCGGCCACACGTCGATTCAAGGTTCGACGGATATTCCAACGCTCTACGACTTGCTGCCGGGCTACATTCCGATGCCGCAAGCCGGCCCGCACGACGATTTGCAAACCTTCCTCGACCATCACGCTTCAAAGACCGGCTTTTGGGCACACATGGATGCCTACACCGTCAGTTTGCTCAAAGCGTATTTCGGGGACGCCGCGACGCCGGAGAATCAATTCGGCTTCGGCTGGTTGCCGCGCATCACTGGCGACCATTCTCACTATCAGACGATGCTCGACATGCTCGATGGAAAGGTCAACGGCTTCTTCTGTGTCGGGGAAAACCCGGCGGTCGGTTCCGCGCACGGCGGTTTGCAGCGGCGCGCCCTGGCAAAACTCGATTGGCTCGTGGTACGCGATCTCGTTGAGATCGAGAGTGCTTCGTTTTGGTACGACGGCCCCGAGATCGAAAGCGGCCGGCTCAAAAGCGAGGAGATCAAAACCGAGGTTTTCTTCCTGCCCGCTGCCGCGCATACCGAAAAGGAGGGCTCTTTCACCAACACGCAACGCCTTCTGCAATGGCATCATCAAGCGGCGAAGCCGTGCGGTGATTGCCAGTCGGACCTCGACTTTTACTACCATCTCGGAAAGTGCATCCAAGAGAAATTGCGCGATTCAACCGAGCCACGCGATCGCGCGATCAAGGCGCTGGCCTGGGAGTATGCGACGCACGGTGAGCGAGCCGAGGTCGATGCGCAAGCCGTGCTCGCCGAGATCAACGGCACGGATGCAAACGGACGGCCGCTTTCCAGTTACACGCAATTGCAGGTTGACGGCTCAACGGCGTGCGGGTGTTGGATCTACTGCGGTGTCTTTGCCGACGGCATCAACCGAGCGGCATCGCGGACCCCTGGGATCGATCAGCATTGGGTCGCGCCGGATTGGGGTTGGGCATGGCCCGCAAATCGACGCATTCTTTACAATCGCGCGTCAGCAGATCCCGACGGACGTCCGTGGAGCGAGCGCAAGAAATACGTCTGGTGGGACAAGCAGAAATCAGAGTGGACCGGCTACGATTCGCCCGATTTCGAGCTGCGCAAAAATCCGCACTACGAGCCGCCGCGCGACGCTCGCGCTGAAGCCGCGCTCGGCGGTGCGGAGCCTTTCATCATGCAGGCGGACGGCATCGGGTGGATTTGGGCCCCCGGCGGACTACGCGACGGCCCGCTTCCAACGCACTACGAGCCACAAGAATCGCCCGTCGCAAACATGCTATATGCGCAGGGGTCGAATCCCGTTCGCCAAGAGTTCGAGCGGCTCGAGAATCCGTACAATGCGCCGGCGACGTCGGACGACTTTCCCTACATCATTACGACGTACCGTCTTACCGAACATCACACCGCCGGCGGAATGACGCGCACGTTGCCGCATCTCTCCGAATTGCAGCCCGAATTCTTCTGTGAGGTCAGTCCGGAGCTCGCTGCCGAGCGCGGTCTTCACAACGGTGGTTGGGCAACCTTGGTCACGTCGCGCGCGGCGATAGAGGCGCGCGTGCTCGTCACCAAACGGATGACGCCGCTGCGCATCGGCAATCGGACGATTCACCAAGTCGGCATACCATATCATTGGGGATACAAAGGCATCTCCGTAGGTGACAGCGGCAACGATCTTCTGCCGATCGCGCTCGATCCAAACGTGCACATCCAAGAATCAAAAGCCGCCACCTGCGACATTCGCTCCGGACGGCGGAGCCGCGCATGACGCTCGAGACGCGGATGGGCTTCTTTACCGACACGACGTTGTGCATCGGATGCAAAGCGTGCGAAGTTGCCTGCAAAGAGTGGAATCAGTTGCCGGCCGATGGCTACGAACTCAGCGGTCAATCCTACGACAACACTGGCGCGCTGAGCGGAACGACGTGGCGCCACGTTGCCTTCGTCGAGCAGTTCGATGGTGAAGCACACGACCTAATTGCGCCGATCTCTTTTGAAGATGGCGGCCGATGGTTGATGTCGTCGGATGTCTGCAAGCATTGCACGCATGCTGCATGTCTCGATGTTTGCCCGACCGGCGCACTCTTTCGTACCGAGTTCGGTACGGTCGTCGTACAGGACGACATCTGCAACGGTTGCGGCTACTGCGTGCCGGCGTGCCCATTCGGCGTCATCGATCGCCGGCCGGATACGGGTCGCGCCGCCAAGTGCACACTCTGCTATGACCGGCTCAAAGACGGACAGAAACCGGCCTGCGCCAAGGCCTGTCCAACGGAGTCCATTCAATTTGGCAATCTCTCAGAGCTGCGCGAACGCGCGCAAAAGCGGCTGGAAAAAGTCGGCACGATCGACGCGCGAGCACAACTTTACGGCGCGGATACGAATGACGGCGTCGGCGGATTCGGCGCGTTCTTTCTGTTGACCGACGATCCCGAAGTCTACGGCTTGCCGCCCTCGCCGCGGGTCACGACGCGCGATTTACCGGGAATGTGGAAATCCGCCGCGCTGGCCGGCGCTGCACTCGCCGCGGCAATCGTTCTTTGCACCGTTGGAGCGCCCAATGGAGAATAACAGCCGCTCGTACTACGGGCGGCCGATTCTCAAACCGCATATCTGGAAGGATTATATCGCGGCCTACTTCTTTATTGGCGGGCTGGCAGGCGCTAGTGCGACGCTCGCTATCGCCGCGCGCGCACGAAAAAACGATGCACTCGCACGCAGCTGCACGTTAACGGCTGCCGGAGGCGCCGCCCTCAGTGCCGCACTTCTGATCGCCGATCTCGGCAACCCCGAGCGTTTTCTGAATATGATGCGCGTCGTCAAAGTGACATCTCCGATGAATGTTGGAACGTGGATCTTGAGCGCTTTTGGAATCACCAGCGGATTAGCGGCGGCGGCTCAGGTCATCGGCGCCAAGCGCAGCGCTCGCATCCCCGCCACCTTGGCGGGAACGCTAGGCATCCCGCTCGCAACGTACACCGCCGTGCTGATTGCGGACACGGCGGTGCCCGCCTGGCATGAAGCACGCCGCGAATTGCCGTTTGTTTTTGTGGCCGGCGCGGCGATGAGCGCGGCCGCATGGAACTCGCTGTTCGTTTCGCACCGTCACGGCACAATGGCACGCCGGCTCTTGCTTGCGGCCGGTACTTGCGAATTGGTTGCGCATCGGCGCATGGTCCATCGCTTGGGAACGCTGCTCGGCGAGCCGTATCAAGTCGGCCGCGCAGGCACCTGCGCCAAAGTTGCGCGCGCGCTGACGACGGTCGCCGTTATTTCAACGGGCGCACTCGGCGAACGCTTTCGCTCGACTGCCAAAATCGGCGCGCTTGCCGCGTTGGCGGGAGCGTTGTGCGAACGCTTCAGCGTGTTCTATGCCGGAACGCAATCGGCGCTCGACCCCCGATACGTCGTCGAGCATCAGCGCCGCTAAGGGAAAGGACACGCCGGAGCCAAAGAACGGCGTAATGTCCTCAACTGTTAAAGGCGAGCAGCATACGCCGACGCTCGCCGAGTTGCGACACACGGCCGCGCACGTGCTCGCATACGCGGTGCAAGATCTCTTTCCGGAAGCGAAGCCGACGATCGGGCCGGCGATCGAAAACGGGTTCTACTACGATTTCGATCGCGCGGAGCCGTTTACACCGCACGACCTCGAGCGGCTCGAAACGCGAATGAAAGAGATCATCGCCGCAGACTATCCGATGCTCGGCATGAAAGTTTCCCGCGAACGCGCGGTCGATTGCTTCAAAGACAATCCGTACAAAGTCGAGATCGCATCGGAGATCCCGCCGGATGAGCCGATCACGCTGTACACGATCGGGGAATTCACCGACCTCTGCCGTGGCGGCCACGCGACTTCGACTGCGGATATCGGCGCCGTCAAATTGATGAACGTTGCGGGCGCGTATTGGCGCGGCGACGAGCACAGGCCGATGCTGCAGCGCATTTACGGGACCGCCTGGCCGACTCAGGCCGAACTCGATGCTTATTTGGTCTTTCTAGAGGAAGCCGCAAAGCGCGACCATCGTAAACTCGGTCAAGAGCTTGACCTCTTCTCGGTGGAAGAGGAAGCCGGTGGCGGTCTCGTTTTCTGGCATCCCAAAGGCGCCGTGTTGCGTGAGATCGTCGAGAGTTTCATTCGCGAAGGTTTACGCGAGCGCGGCTACCAGCCCGTGAATACGCCGCATATTTTCGCGGAAAAGATCTTCGAAATCTCAGGGCACCTGGAAAACTTCGCGGAAGGTATGTACGGGCCGCTCGAGGTCGAGCAACTGCGTTTCCGATTGAAGCCGATGAATTGTCCCGGCCACATCCTCATCTATAAGAGTCACGCGCATTCGTATCGCGAGCTGCCCATTCGCTATTCCGAATTCGGAACGGTCTACCGTTTCGAACGCAGCGGAACGCTGCACGGTCTCAACCGCGTACGCGGTTTCACGCAAGACGACGCGCACTTATTTTGTACGCCGGAGCAATTGCAGGGTGAGTTCGAGCAGACGCTTGATGAGGCGCTCCACTTGATGCGCGCCTTCGCGTTCAGCGATTTTGAATATTTCCTCTCGACCCGCGAGCCGCATTTGCGCGTCGAGACGGATAGCGTCGCAGAAGACGCTATCCGCGCAGCGCTTGAAAAGTTCGATCTCCCATATGCGGTCGACGAAGGCGGCGGAGCTTTCTATGGCCCTAAGCTCGACGTCAACCTTCACGATGCAATCGGCCGCAAATGGCAACTCGGCACGGTGCAAGTTGATTTCATGCTGCCGCAACGCTTCGATCTGAAGTATCGCGGCGCCGACGGCGCGGACCATCGACCCGTTATGATACACCGAGCGCTGGCCGGCTCGCTCGAACGCTTCTTTGGGGTACTGATCGAGCACTTCGCCGGCAACTTTCCAGCGTGGCTCGCGCCGATTCAGGTTGTCATCGCTCCCGTGTCAGAGCATCAGATCGAGTACGCGCGCCAGGTTGAGCAGACGTTGCGCAAGCAGGGCTTTCGCGTCGAAGTCGACGAGTCAAACGAGAAACTGGGATATAAGATCCGCCATTGGAAGACGCAGAAGGTGCCGTACATCCTCGTGGTGGGAAAAAACGAGACGGCTGCCGGAACCGTTAATGTCAACGAGCGGGGTTCCGCGGAAAGCCGGCCCCCGCTAAGCGTAGCAGACTTTGCCGAAGAGCTGCGCGAGCGAATTGAGGAGAAACGATGAAGAGCGCGCGCAGCGCCGCAGTTATCGCCTGTCTTATTATCTTGGGCGCGTGTCAGGGCAGCTTGAGTTCCGGCCCGAGCATCCCGTTCACGCCGCCCCCGGGTGGAATAAATCCGGGCTCGGAGGCATCGCCGCAAGCGAATCAAACCGCGGCCCCGCTGACGACGAATACGGTCACGTACGCGTTCGATGCGGCGCCGGATGGTTTTGCATGCCCGCAAAACGGCGGCTACGGTTGCGTTCTGCGCTTCAACATGCCGCCCGAAAAAACGAAGAGCGCAACGCCGGCCAAACGTGCAACGACACCGCAAACGCCGGCACCGAGCGCATCGCCGGTTTCACCGCTCGAAAACGCGCTCTCAAATCCGAGCGCGCCGCCGAGCGAAGCCCCCAAGCCAAGCGGCCCGACAATGGCCTTGACGATGACCGCGATGCCGAACGATGCGCCAAAGATGGTCATCAACACGAAGACGCCCGTCGCGACCACCGCGTTGATCCGCGTGCTACTCAACCCATCGGATGATTTTACGCTCGACGGCGCCGCGCTAGCGCAATTCACGCTGCCGCCGACCGAGATCCCAAACCGCGGCTTTGCCGTTCAGATCTTCAATGAAGACGTGCGCGGGA
>JAFARW010000037.1 GCA_019245275.1 Vulcanimicrobiota bacterium | reverse complement strand
ATGCGCTAAGGCCGCGACGCCTCCGGCGGCGTTGATTTCTGAAATCGCTTGTTGCGGTGTAATGTGCGTCGAGGCAACGTAGCCCGGCTTGCCGTGGCGCAGCAGCAACCGGAACGCAGTCTCGATGTCGGCGACGTAACCGTGCCGTGTCAGAGCCTTGCCGACGTGCGGGCGCCCTAACGGTCGCGCGACTCCCGCTTCTGCAAGCACCTGCTCGAATGTGATCGGATAGCCGGCCTCTTGCAATTGCGCCACGATTCGCTCGATCCGCTCGCGACGTGCCCGTACGTTGTATGCCAGCAGTTGCTGAAAGTTCTCGTCGTCACGGCGCACGCCGAATCCGAGGACGTGGACTTCGTTGCCGCGATACGTCGTGTTGACCTCGATGCCGACGATCACGCGCATGCCCGACGGCACGCTCAAACCGTCGTAAGCCGCCAGCGTGTCGTGATCGGTGATTGAAAAGACCGCGACGCCACGCTTTTGCATGGCGCCGCAGAGTTCGGCGGGCGAGAGCGTACCGTCGCTCTCGAATGTATGCGAGTGGAAGTCGACGATCAAGCGGCTCGGCGTACGATCACAAGCGATATCCCTGTTCTGGCTTTTCCGCCGATCTCAATATCGATGAACGACGGCGTGCATTGCAAATCCAAATTTCCCGCTTTTAAATACGAGCGTGCAATCGCAACCGCCTTGACTGCCTGGTTGATTGCGCCCGCTCCAACCGCTTGCATTTCGGCACTTTCGCGATCCCGAAGCACGGCTGCCAGCGCGCCCGCGACCGCGTTAGGGCTGCTTTTCGCGGACACTTTGAGCATGCTCGGTACGCTGGTTGTCTTCACAGGCAGCGGTTCGGGTTCGGCCATTATCGGCGGAGTGGTGGGTTGGGGAATGGCAGCAGATTCGCTGATCATGGTAGTCCTCGCTGGAAGATGCGCTTGATATCGAGCGCGCGTCCGGATTGCGCATCGGCCGTGACGACGACCGCACAGAATTGCTTCGACCCGTTCTTCTGGACGCTGAAACGTTCCGAAAATCCGGTAATGAAGCGGTCGAGCACGGCGCCTTCATCCATGCCAATGACGCCTTGCGTCGGTCCGGTCATTCCGACATCGGTGATGTAGGCCGTGCCGCCGGAGAGAATTTGTTCATCTGCCGTCTGCACGTGCGTATGGGTGCCATACACCGCAGATACGTCTCCATCCAAGAAGCGCGCCATCGCAATCTTCTCTGAGGTCGCCTCTGCATGCATATCGACCACGACAACAGGCGTGTGACGCCGCAGCTCAGCCGCTAACTCTTTCGCGCAACGGAACGGATCGTCGACCGGCGGCATGAAGGTGCGCCCCATCAGATTGACCACGCCGATCTGCACGCCGTTCACGGCGAGCACGCCTGAGCCACGGCCAGGCGCGGTCGGCGGATAGTTCGCCGGCCGCAGGATGCGGTCAGATGAGTCCAAGTACGACCGGAACTCACGCTTGTCGAAGATGTGATTGCCGCTCGTCAGAAAATCGACGCCGTTCTCAAAAAGCTCCTCCGCAGTCTGAACGGTCAATCCAAAACCGCCGGCGACATTCTCTCCATTGGCAATGCAAGCGTCAATGGAGTGCTGCTCCCGTAGGACGGGAACACATCGCTTGACCACTTCTCTTCCGGGGGAGCCGACGACGTCTCCGATCAGCAAGATGCGGAGTGATTTCGTGCCGGGTGATGAGCTCTCGCTTATGAGCGGGCCGAAGCCTTCGCCTTCCTTTTAGATTTCAAGAAATAGACCAGCACGCGTTTCTCTTCGCGAAAGCCGACAAGACTCTTCGACTGCTTCGGATCCCGCAGCGAATCGATCGCGTAGCTCACGAGCTCTTCTTGAGCGGCCGGGTCTTCATCAATGTGTTCATCCGTCACGGGGTTCCGCACCAGCGCGTTTCCGAATCGATCGGCAAACATGCCAACGAGCATGACGAGTTCGTCCTTACTGAAGCCCTCGAGATCGCGTGTCACGTGGATGAACGTCACGCCGCGCGCCGCTTCGCAGTCAACTCGCACGATGCCCGCGACATCATCGCCGAGCAAGAGGAAACCATCGACATGCTCGTCTACCGCGGTTCGGATCGCCTCCTGAGCCGCCCGGTCCAGCCGATGCGAAACCACAAACGTGAATCGCACGGTTCCGTCATTGGGAACGCAGCGAACGGATGCGATTTCCGGAAAGCGCACGAGAAGAGCGCAAACCAAGCTAACGGTGTCAGCGTTCTCGCGAGGCGAACGGATGGTCATACGAACTTAGAGCCTTCTCTTCCAGGGGCTGGCGTAACGAGGGGTGGGCGCCTTAGATTGGACGCTCGCTCAACGGGACACCTTGTGGACACAAAGGAACTAACCAGCGTGCCCACCCGGAAGTTTCTGGGCGCCCTGTGCCTCGGTTTGCCGGCCGCGATGGCCGCGCATTTCCTGACCTTCGGAGGTGCCCACACGCTGGGCGGCGCGGCCCATCTGTTCCTCATGGATGCGATGGTAGTCGCCGTCTGTGCCAGCATCCTGGCATTGTGCGCCGGAGCGCTTTACCTTGCCGCAGGTGCGCGCGAGGGCTCGATCCTCGCCGCTCGCCTGGAACGTTTTTTGCCGTCGGTGCTAGCGCTCGCCCTATCGGCCGCCGGCTGGTTTGCCCTGATCGAGCAAGGCGAGTCGGCGCACGCGACGCCGATCGCGGTGGCTGCGCTAGCTATCTTGTGCATCGCGGTGCTGCTGCGCGTTGCGCTCGGGTGGGGCTTGCGGCTTCTGGCCGCGGCCGCACTGTGCCTATTCACGCTGCAATTCACGGCTCTCGAACGGGAACGGTTCGATTCGCTTTCAACCGTCATCCCCGCCCGCAAGCGCGCCCAACTAGCGCTCAGCCGGTACTGCCGGCCGCCGCCTCGCCTCCCTTAACGATTCACCCTTTTTACACACTTTTTCGTTAAGGAAGCAACATGCGGTTTATTGCTGCGGCACTCGCGGCCGCGTTCTTATGGCTCTGCACATCTCCGGCGCTCGCCGCCGTAACAGGCATCGTGCGGGGCAACGTCATCGTCAACGGCGCACCGAAAGCGGGCGTCGTCGTTAGCATCTCCGGCGAAGGTTCGCTGCTCCACGCAACGACGGATTCGGGCGGCAACTTTTCGTTTCCACAAGTGCCTTTCGGCCACTACCAGATCACGGCTCACACAGAAGGCCTACCCGATGCGACGCAAGCGCTAGATGTCGCTAGCGATCAGCTTGCCGTTGTCAATCTGCAAATCGCTGCTATAAAGGAAATCGGGCACACGCAAGTCAGCGCACGTGGTGGTGCGGCCGGCGCGCCGATTTCGCAGAATGCAATCACACGCACGACGATCTCTGCGCTCCCCACGAACAACAGCTTGAACCAGATCGTCCAGACGGTGCCCGGCATCGTCAAGTTCTCGTACAATGAAAATGTCGCCCACGGTTTTCACGGCATCACGTACGAAATTGACGGAGCGCCGTTTCCTATCGCGACCGCTTCAAATTTCTCCGAGATCATCGATCCGAAGAATGTCGATTCAGTCGAAGTCTTCACGGGGGCATTTCCCGCTGAATATGGTGGTCAGCGTCAGGGCGCCGTCGTCAATATCTTGACGAATCGTCCTTCCGACGTCACCGGATCGCAGGGATACGCAACCCTGGGAGGCGGCAACTACGGCCAATTCCTCGGAACGCTCAACCAAGCGTTCACCGCCGGCGCGACTCACGTCTTCTTTAACTCGAGCGCCCAACGCACGACGCGCGGGATCGATGCGCCAACATTCGTGCCGATTCATGACGACGCGAGCCAATACGACCAATTTCTGCGCATCGTCGCACCGATCGGCGCGCGATCGACTCTGGCGGCGGACTTTTCAAACCAATTTGCGCAGTTTCAGATACCGATCAACACCGACCCGAACAACCCGAACGACCCGGTCGTCAGCGTTCCGGGCACAGATGACGTCCAAAAGGAATACGACCGGTTCGCCACTCTGAACTTCACGCGAACGAGCGCTGACGGAAACGGCCTCGTTCAATTCATCCCCTGGTACCGCTACACGCGCGTCGCGTACGACGGGGATCTTCCGGCCGACGTCCTTGGAACGACTCCTGATCCGGTTACGGGCCAGCCGACACCAAATGTCGGCTTACGGCAGGATCGCTCCGCGAACTACATCGGCTTGCGCGCGTCAGATTTTCGCGCGACCGTGCACCATGCGATCAAGTTCGGCATCGATCTCAGCCGTGAAAATTTCCAGAGCGCCAGCACCTTCGCGCAGCTTGGCATGCCGAACGTTTCGACCAACACCTCTCAGTCGGGCTCGCTTGTTGGAATCTACGCGCAAGACAAATGGTCGCCGTCGCGCACCCTAACGGTTAATTACGGATTGCGCTACGATCACTCGACCGGCTTCACGAGCGGTAATCAGCTGAGCCCGCGCGTCGGCATCAACATCGCTCCGGACTCTAAGAACGTCATCCACTTCTACTTCGGGCGCTTCTACGCCGCGCCGGCCCTTGAAGACGTGCGGCAAGACTGCGTCGTCCTGCAAGGATGTCCGACCGTTCCCGTCTACGATCTAAAGCCCGAAAGCGACTCGTACGCGGAAATGGGGATCGCGCACGACTTTAACTCACGAATGACGGGTTACGTCAACCTCTACCGCCGAGTCGGCTGGAATGTTCTCGATACGACGCAACTATTGAACACGCCGATTTTTGCGGTCTTCAACAACTCGATGGGCCGCGTCGAAGGCATGGAGCTGCGCTTGCAAGACAACATGCTGAACGGCGACTCGTGGTTCTATTCCTCAACGTTATCGCACGCGGAAGCGGCGGGCGTATCCGGTTCGACATTCCTCTTCCCGCCGTCGGCGCTGTCCGGGGGCTTCCAACCCGAGGATCACGACCAGCTCTTTGAAGCGAACACGGCGTATACGCACCGCTTCGGCGCCAACAAAACTTGGTTCTCGACTTTACAGGCCGAGTACGGAACGGGGTATCCGGTTCAGTTCCAGAGCGGCCCGGCGCGCTTGCCGAACCACACGACGCTCGATCTGTCGCTCGGCAAAGATCCTGGAAAGGGGTCAGACCGCTCGCTCGGCTTCGATCTCGACATCCAGAATCTGCTGAACCATCAGTACCTTATTAAGATGGCAAACGGCTTCAACACGACGCAGATCTCGTCGGGTCTCAACGTCCTCTTCCGGTTGACGGCTCCGCTCTAAGATCCGGGGTCCGGCGCGCTCCAGGTGAGCGCGCCGGACTGCGGAATCGTTGACGAACGATGAACGACACGCATACGACGCATGGAAGCCACGACCACGAGCATGCCGACGAATGCGGGCACACCGCGGTTCGCCACGAAAGCCACTTGGATTACCTGCACGACGGTCATCTGCACCACGCGCATGAAGGTCACGTGGACGAACACGCGCTAGCAGCCTCGCCGTCAAATCCGGCGGATTGTGCCTCCGGACATGCGTGCAACGCGCACGAACGATCGCATCAGCATGATCCATCTTGTGGACACGAACCAGTTCCGCACGCCGACCACACCGACTATGTCGTGGCGGGACATCTGCACAATCGGCACACAGACCACTGCGACAATCACGGGCGGTTGGATCGAGCGTAACGCTGCCGGCCCAAGCGTAGTCGCTTAATCGCGATTGCCGCGAAGAAGACGACGGTCGCCATTAAGACGATCGTCGCACCGCTCGCTGCGTTTAAATAGTACGAGAGATAGAGTCCGCTAACGGAGCAAAAGGCGCCGAGCAACGCCGAGAGCGCGATCATTACGGCGAAGCGTCGTGTCAATTGGTAAGCGGCTGCCGCCGGAGTCACAAGCAATGCCGCCACGAGGATGATACCCACTGCCTCAAGGGTGACGACGATCGTCAGCGCGAGCAGAACGAGCAGCAGATAGTCGAGGCCGCCCGAAGGGATTCCACTTGCTTGAGCAACGACCGGATCGAACGACGTGTAGACGAGTGCTCGAAAGAAAAAGAACAGCGTCGCCGCGACGACGGCGCACAGTAAGACGACCAGCATTAAGTCCTGATGCGTGACTCCCAAGATGTTGCCGAAAAGATAATCCTGGAGGTCGACGCTGTAGCTGCGCTGGCGGCTCATCAGAAAGATTCCCAGCGCGAAGGCGCCGGTAAAGAGAACGCCGATGCTCGTATCGAGCGAGATGTTCGCCTTCCGATGGACAAACCCAATGCCAAGTGCCGTCAAGACCGCGACGACCGCCGCGCCTAAGTAGAAGTTCGCGCCGCGTAAATAGGCGATCACGATGCCCGCAAATGAAGCGTGCGCTATTCCATCTCCGATGAACGCCAGCCGCCGCAAGACAACGAAGGATCCAATCAGCGAG
>JAFARW010000216.1 GCA_019245275.1 Vulcanimicrobiota bacterium | reverse complement strand
AACCAGCGTGAAGACCCAGGCCGCCAGGATGCAAATGAGCGCGAAGGGCGCGAACGTTGCTAAGAAATCTTCGCGCTTGTCGTCGTCAGCAATGCGCCAAGAAAGACGCGGCCAGATTCTCCACAAGAATCGAACGAGGTACGCGCTTATACGCAGCCGGCGATCGACCGCTCGCGGCAGGACGACCGCTTGGAAAACATCGCGCAGCGCGGCCCAAATTAGGAAGATGCCCAGGAGAGCCGCGACGACGTTAACGATCATCGTGCTGAACTCGCGAAGTACTACTGCACGGGTGTGAGTTTGATGTAGTCGAGCTGCGTTGTCTGGTCTTTATGGACTGTTGCCGTTTGAGTCGCGGTCGCGTAGCCCGCTGCGCTGACCGTTACCGTTTGCGTTCCGGCGGGCACCTGCGTCAACGTGAAACCGCCCTGCGCATCGGCCGTGGCGGTGACCGTGGATCCGACCGCGATCAGCGCGCTGCTGATCGGTTGATTGGTTTTTGCGTCGATCACGCGTCCGGTCACCGTTCCATAATCTTGGACACCGATGTCGTTCGGATTCGAACAACCCCCGCCGCCTTGGGCTCCGAGTAGTAGAACAAATGCAAGTGTGAAAACTTTCATGGGTGCCCCACTTCTCTACAGCGGGGAGGTCTCCGTGCCTCCCCAGGTATCATCTTTAATGTGGGAAAAATTGTAGCGCCGTGAATCCCTACGTGCCGGTTGCGATTTACTTGGGGGTTGCCGTGGCAGCGGCGCTTCTTTTTTCTCTCGTGCCGGGTCTGCTTGCGCACAATAAACCGAACCCCGAAAAGGCCGAAGCCTACGAATGCGGCGTCGAGCCGACTTCAAGCGTCTCCGGCCGTTTCCCGGTCCGCTTTTACCTAATCGCGATGCTCTTCGTTATTTTCGATGTTGAAGCCGCGTCGTTTTATCCGTGGGCCGTCCAAATGCATGCGCTGCGCCTCTTTGGGCTCGTCGAGATGGTCGTCTTTGTGATCGTCCTCGCGATCGGCTACGCGTACGTTTGGAAAAAGGGAGGATTCGTTTGGAGATAGGCCCGGGCCAATTCTTCCTTGCGCAGCTCGACGACGTCGCGCGCTGGGCGCAATCTTCTTCAGTGTGGCCGCTGACGATGGGACTTGCGTGCTGCGCGATCGAGATGATGAGCGTCACCGCTCCGGAGTATGACATCGCTCGCTTAGGGTCCGAGGTTTTTCGCGCTTCTCCACGCCAAGCCGACCTTATGATTGTATCGGGCCGCGTCGCGCAAAAGATGGGGCCGATCGTCAAGCGGCTGTACGATCAGATGGCCGACCCGAAGTGGGTGATTTCGATGGGCGCGTGCGCGAGCTCGGGCGGCATTTTCGATAACTATGCGATCATCCAAGGCGTCGATACGATCATTCCGGTCGACGTCTACGTTCCCGGATGTCCGCCGACGCCGGACGGCTTGCTTCACGCCGTCAATCTGATTCAAAAGCAGATTCGTGAAGGCGGCCGCGGCGGAATCTTGGCGCGCGCTTAGAGTAACATGCCGAGTCCGCAGACGCCCCCGATGGACGGCTCCGCCATCGATCCGACCGCGCTCAGGCCGCCGATTAAGGACGCAGCGATCGAACGCATTGCTCCTGCGGAGTTACGAACGCGGTTGCAAGCGCTCCGCGAAGACGGCTACATGATGCTGCTCGACTTGGGCGCAGTCGACTACCCGCAGCGCGTACCACGTTTCGACGTCGTCTACCATCTCCTGAAGATGCCGGTCGCCGCAGCGACGCCAGATCAAATCGGAACGCCGCAACGTTACCGTCTGCTCTGCGGCGTGCCGATCGAAAATCTAAGCCTACCGACGATCACCGATCTGTGGCGCAACGCGGATTGGGCGGAGCGCGAAGTCTTCGATCTCTTCGGAATCACTTTTGAAGGCCACCCCGATTTGCGGCGCATCCAGATGCCCACGCATTGGGAAGGCCATCCGCTGCGTAAGGACTATCCGCTGCGCGGACCGGCCAAAGAGCGTTCCCCGCGTCCACCGTTTGCAAACAAGAGCAATCTCGTCGCCGGAACGCCGCCGTCAGGGCGCACCGCTGAGGCATTGCAGCAACAAGTGGCCCTTCGACAAGCTCAGGACCGAAAAGAAGAACCGAAAGCGTGAGCGTAGGCACGGTAAGTTCGATGCCGCTCGAGCCGCAGGGCTCGCAAGTTCTCGCACAAGACGGCAATGCGATGGTCTTATCGATGGGTCCACAACACCCGTCGACGCACGGCGTTTTGCAGATCATGCTCGAGATCGAAGGCGAAAGCGTCGTCAAAGCGGAGCCGGAGATCGGTTACCTGCACACCGGCATCGAGAAGAGCGCGGAAAATCTCTTTTGGACGCAAGCGCAGACCGTTATCGAGCGCATGGATTATCTGGCGCCCGAAAGCAACTCGCTCTGCTACGCGCTCGCCGTCGAGAAGCTGCTCGGAATCACCGACCGGATACCGGAGCGCGCGCAGCAGATTCGCGTGATCGTTGCGGAGCTAACGCGGATCGCATCGCATTGCGTTTGGTTAGGCACGCACGGGATCGATCTCGGCGCGCTTTCGATTTTCTTCTATTGCTTCGACTTACGCGAGAACATCCTCGACGTGCAAGAGGCGGCCGGCGGCGCGCGCATGCATCCGAACTACGTTCGCATCGGCGGGTTGCAAGCCGACTTGCCGGATGGCCATGTCGAACGTCTCGATGCCCTGCTCAAGAAGTTTCCAACTCGCATGCGCGAGCTGCGCGCGATCTTGCAGAAGAATCCAATCTGGCAAGATCGCACGATCGACGTCGGCACCGTAACGCCGGAGCAAGCCGTCGCATGGGGATTGACAGGGCCGGCGTTGCGTGCCAGCGGCATCGCATACGACGTGCGCAAGGCGTTTCCGTACAGCGGCTACGAGAATTACAAATTCGACGTGCCGACGCGCACGGAAGGCGACGCGTACGCGCGCTTCGTCGTCCGTCTGGATGAGATGGAACAATCGATGCGTATCGTACAGCAAGCGCGCGACGCCATGAAGGCGGGTCCGATCACGATCGATGACGCCAAGATCGCGCCACCTCCGAAAGAAGCGATCGCGCTTTCGATGGAGGCGTTGATCCATCACTTCAAGGTCGTAAGCGAGGGCATCCGCGTACCGCCGGGCGACGTCTATCAGGCGATCGAGAGCCCGCGCGGCGAGCTCGGCTACTACGTCGTCTCTGACGGAAACAACAAGCCATTTCGCGTGCGCACACGTCCGCCGTCGTTATACAATCTTCAGGCGCTCAAAGGAATTGCGCCCGGCAATCTGATCGCCGACTTGGTCGTGATGATTGGCTCGCTCGATCCCGTTTTCGGCGAGGTCGATCGATGACGTTCCCCGAGTTGCGCGAGCGATTGCAGCCGCGGTGCGACGAATTGATCGCGCAATACCCTTCGAAGCGCTCGGCCTTGATGCCGATTATGCATCTGTTTGTCGACGAGCAGGGCTATGCATCGAAGGACGCGATGCGCTTTTGCGCAGAGCTGCTCGATTTGACGATCGCGGATGTCGAAGGCGTTGTCTCTTTCTACACGCTGTTTTTCCAGCGGCCAATCGGAAAATACATGTTGCAGGTTTGCCGTAATCTCTCATGCACGCTGAACGGCGCGCAGGAGATCATGGCGCACACTCGCGCGCGGCTCGGGGTCGGCCACCTCGAAACGACCGAGGATGGACTTTTTTCGTATGAAGAAGTCGAATGTCTCGCGGCGTGCGACCGTGCGCCGTGCATGCAGATCAATCTGGATTTCGTGTACGATCTGACGCCGCAGAAAATCGACGACATGGTAGCTGCGATGCGCGCGGGCACGTATCCAACGGCGCCCCTACCGCAAACGGAACGCCCGAGCCGCACGTGGATCGTACGCGACGATCAAGAGATCGCGCGCGGAGAGCGCTCCGCCGGGGGCATCGGTGTCGCGGATCCCGACGACGCGGGCGGCATCGGCGATCCCACCGGTGTGATCATGCTCGATCGAATCGTCAGCGACCAGGCGCGTTTTGCAGGGCGCACGCGCGAACGCACAATTGTTGAGCCGGCGCAGATCTTAGAAGCGATTGGGGAATAGCGTGCCCTCGTTCGAGCCGGTCTTGATGAAAGGCATTGGCGAAGCAGATCTGCGCGATATCAGCGTCTATCGCCAGCGTGGCGGTTACCGCCAGCTCGAGCGCGCTTTCAAAGAACTTACACCGGCGCAGATGTTGGACATTGCGAAGGCATCGGGTTTGCGCGGCCGTGGCGGCGCCGGCTTTCCGACCGGAACGAAATGGGGATTTCTGCCCGGCAGCGACGCGCCGCGCTACCTCGTTTGCAACTGCGACGAAGCGGAACCCGGCACGTTCAAAGATCGGATGCTGCTCGAGGAAACACCGCATCTCGTCCTTGAGGGCATTCTGATCGGCGCTTACGCGATCGGTTGCCGCCATGCTTTCATCTACATTCGCGGCGAGTTCAAGCGCGGGTACGAGATCATGCGTGCGGCGGTCGAGCAGGCGCGCGCGGCCGGCTTCGTCGGACGAAATCTTTTCGGTACGGGCTACGATTTGGAATTTACGATCCATCGCGGCGCCGGCGCTTACATTTGTGGAGAAGAGACCGCGCTGCTGAACTCGCTCGAAGGAAAGCGCGGTGAGCCGCGCCTCAAGCCGCCGTTTCCGGCGACACAGGGCTTATACAATATGCCGACCGTCGTCAACAACGTCGAGACGCTTGCCTATCTGGTCCCGATACTTGAACGCGGTGCAGAGTGGTTTGCGAGCGTCGGTTCGGAGAAATCGAAGGGCTTCAAGGTCGTTTCTGTCAGCGGACACGTTCGCAAACCGGGCAACTACGAAGTTGCGATGGGCACGCCGGTACGCGAAATCATCGATCTCGCGGGCGGCGCGCGCGAAGGGCGCAAGATCGTTGCCGTTCAGCCCGGCGGCGGCTCATCCGCGTGCATCTTCGAGGAGCATCTCGATTGGGGCTACGACTATGAGTCGATGCAGAAGGCCGGCTCGATGCTCGGCTCGGGTGCAATCGTAGTCTTCGACGATACAACGGATTTCGTCGCGGCGGCGCATTCGCTCGTGCGTTTCTTCGCGCACGAATCTTGTGGTCAATGCACGCCGTGTCGCGAGGGCGGTCATTGGCTGGAGCTGACGCTCGAGCGTCTCGTGCACGATCGCGGCGTGCCCGGCGACGTAGAGATTCTCGAGAAAGCGTCGCATCAAATGACGGGATTGAATCTCTGCCCGCTTGGAGATTCGATCGAACCGTTCTTGGTATCGGTCGTCAAGCGTTTTCCCGAGCAATTCGAAGAGCGCGTTCTGCGCTTCGACGGAGCAAAACGTGGCTGACCAAGCGGCAAACGTCACCATCACGATCGACGGCGTAAAGCTCAGCGTCCCGAAAGACACACTTCTCGTTGAGGCGGCAAAGACGATCGGGAACGAGATTCCAGTCTACTGCTACCACACCAAGCTCGGGCCCGCGGGACTCTGCCGTATCTGTCTCGTCGAAATCGAAGGAACGCCGAAACTGCAGATCGGTTGCAATACGCGCGTTTCCGATGGGATGGTCGTTCACACGCGATCGCCCCGCGTCAACGATGGGCGTCGCGCAGTGCTGGAATTTTTTCTCTTGAATCACCCGCTCGATTGTCCGATCTGCGATAAGGGCGGCGAGTGTGATTTACAAGATTTTTCGATGGCCTATGGTCAGGGTCAATCTCGGCTTGCAGATCCGAAAGCAAGCAAACCAAAAGCGGTCGATCTCGGACCGACGATAGTTTTGGACGAGGAGCGCTGCATCGTCTGCCAGCGCTGCGTGCGCTTCGACGATATTATCACCGGCGAAAAATCGCTTGTCGTCAAAGGGCGAGGGCATCGCGATATCATCGCGACGGCGGCCGACGAGCCGTATCATTCAAACTATAGTGGCAACGTGACGGAGCTTTGTCCGGTCGGAGCGCTGACGTCGAAGACGTACCGCTTCCGCTCGCGTCCTTGGGATCTGCAGCGGACTCGAACGACCTGCACGCAATGCAGCGTCGGCTGCCAGATGCACGTGGACGTTCGTGAAGGCCGGATACTGCGTACGATGTCGGTGCCGGCCGATGAGCGGATCTCTGAGGGATGGCTCTGCGACCGCGGCCGGTACAACATCGGATTTTATGACGACACGCGGCGCCTCAATGCGCCCATATATAAGGAAGACGGCGCGTGGGTTCAGGTGACGTGGCAAGATGCGATCGAACGTTGGGCGCAGGCAATCAAAGAGGCGCTCGCAGCGGCCGGCCCGCAGGCGATCGGCGTTCTTGGCGGTGGCCGGCTCCTCAACGAGGAGGCCTATGCTCTGCAACATCTCTTCCGCCG
>JAFARW010000090.1 GCA_019245275.1 Vulcanimicrobiota bacterium | reverse complement strand
CCGCGATAGCGGCAGTGTACCGGCGCCGATTCATCGACGCGATACGTCGAAAAATCGCGAAGCGTCAGAATGCCTCCGTGCGCACGACTCGCCGAGACAATCTCTCGCGCAATTCGTCCACGATAAAACGCATCGGGCCCGTTTTCGGAAATGGCTCTCAGCGTGCGGGCAAGCTGCGCCTCGCGGAGGCGAGAGCCAACGCCGTATGCTCGTCCGTTATGCGTAAAGGCGGCGCGCGCAGCCGGCGACGCATCGAGGCCCGCCAGCGATGAATCGAAGACCCTGACGTCGCCGGCGTCGAGAACGTATCCATTACGCGCAAGCGCAATCGCGGGGGCCATCAACGCCGCACGCGATTTGGTGCCATAGTGATTGCGCGCGTATTCCAAGCCCGCAACCGTCCCCGGAACGCCGACTGCGAGATATGATTTGGTACTCGCTCCAGGGATTACGTTGCCGAGCGAGTCCAGAAAAAGATTAGGCCGCGCCGCAAGCGGCGCTTTCTCCCGAAAGTCGACGAACTTTTCGCGCCCATTGGCCAAACGCAAGAGCATGAAGCCGCCGCCACCGATGTTGCCGCAGCATGGATCGACAACTGCCAACGCGTAGCCGACCGCGACGGCCGCATCAACCGCATTGCCGCCCTGACGAAGCACATTGAGTCCGACTTGAGATGCGTAGTGCTGGTCCGTGACAACCATGCCATGGCGAGCACCGGGCGACGCGGCAAGCGATTGCGACTGCAACATGACGAGGCAGAAAGCGGTCGTTAGACCGCGCGTGACGATCTTCATCGCCTCACAAGTTCATCATAGTGGACAACTCCGGCCGGATATGCTCCATTTGGATGTGCCTTGATCCAAAGCAAAGCTTCGACGGCAAGATACTCGAAGTTCTCAAAGAGCACGCGGTTGTTCCGAACCTCGCGCAAACGTTCGATGCACGGCCGAAGCGCTCTATACAGCGAGCTCACCGTTATGCTGCTAACATCGAAAAATGACGGCTTGTCAACAAGACCGTACTTTACATAAGATCCCAACTGCTCGTAGTAGTCGCAAATGTGAAGCCACGGATGAAGCACCCTGTCGCCTCCCGTCTCCGAAAGGGTGCCCAAGTAGTCCGGATCTTGAAGCCGTCGTGCTAACCCATCGCCGCGCACGAATTGCACCCACGATTGCATCTCCGGCTTCTGCCAATCTTCTAGCAGCGTCACAAGCGCAGTCAGTTGATTGCTCGCGCGCAGATGGCGCAATTGAATCGTCGCCGCAACCGCCGTAACCGCGATGACGATGAACGTCGCCGCAGAAAAGATGACGTTCCAAATCTCGATCGTCATGCGTCTTCCTTTGACGATCTCGTCGCCGGCACCGTTCGACGTTGCGCCGCTACAAACACGCGTGCTATAAGTAAGAGCCATGGCAGTCGAGCCCGAAAACACCGTCGCGAATCCGCCCAAAGACGGGCCGCGCATTCGCCCACACTTGATCTACGACGATCCCGGCGCCGCGATGGCGTGGCTCATTCGCGCCTTCGGATTTCGCGAACGCGCTGTAGTGCACCGCGGACCCGACGGCAGCGTTCAGCGCGCCCAGATTGAGGTCGAGGACGGCTTGATTACAATCGGAACGCCCTCAATTCACGGAGGGAGCCCGCGCCAGGGTGTCAGTTCGCTGCTCTACGTCTACATCGATAATGTGGACGATCACTATGCACGCGCGAAAGCTGCCGGCGCAAAAATCGTTATGCCGCTCGACGACCGGCCATGGGGCGATCGCTCTTATCAAGCGAGCGATCCCGAAGGTCATCAATGGACCTTTGCCCAGCGTACCCGCGACGTTCCGCTCGAGGCCCTCACGGTTTAACCAGGGCAAACGGACGCCGCGCCCGAACCTCGCGCGGTTCAATTAAAGCAAAAAGCAATAAAAAATAGGAGTACTTGTGCCAGAATCCGTCTCGTTAGAGATGGGCGGGCGCACCCTGGTCATTGAGACCGGCGAACTTGCAAAACAAGCCAATGGGTCAGCCCTCGTCCGCTACGGCGATCAAGACGTCGTACTTTGTGCCGTCACCGCGTCCGATAAACCGCGTGAAGGCATCGATTTTTTTCCGTTAACATGCGATTTCGAAGAGAAGATGTATGCCGCCGGCAAAATTCCCGGCGGTTATATCAAGCGCGAAGGACGGCCATCAGAGCATGCCGTGCTTTCATCGCGGCAGATCGATCGACCGATTCGCCCGCTTTTTCCGGATGGTTTTCGCAACGACGTGCAAGTCGTCGCAACCGTCCTTTCAACCGATCCGCTTCTCGATCCCGATGTGCTTGGTGTCTGTGCCGCGGGCGCAGCGCTCGCTGTCTCCGACATCCCGTTTGAAAAAACCGTCGCTGCGGTTCGCGTCGGACGCGATGAAACCGGCAACTATGTGATCAATCCGCGCTTGCCTGAATACGAAACGGGCGGCATGGAGATCGTTGTTGCCGGAACCGCGGACGCCGTGATGATGGTCGAAGGCAGCGCAAGAGAGGTCGCCGAGGAAGATTTTCTCGGCGCCGTCGAGTTCGCCCACGACAACATCAAGAAAATCGTAGCCGCAATCGATGAGCTGGCGAAGAAAGCCGGCAAGCCAAAGCGCGAGTATCCGGTTCTGCACGTCAACAGCGATCTCGATCAGTGGGTGCACAAGATGTTCGCTTCCGAGGTCGCAAGCGCGATGCGCATCGTCGAGAAAGGCGAACGCAACGCAGCCTTCGATCGGATCAAACGCGATGAAGCAATCTCACGTTTGGGTGATTCAGCTCCGGACCTACGCGCGCTGCTCGAAGATCCGAAGAATCCCGATTTCGAGAAGATCATCAAAGCGATGCAAGAGGAAGAGCTGCGCACGATGGTCGTCGATGAGAAGCGCCGTCCCGACGGCCGCAAGCCCGACGAGATCCGCGAGATTTGGAGCAAAGTCGGGTACGTGCCGCGCGTCCACGGCTCGGCCATCTTCACGCGCGGGCAGACGCAAGTCTTCACCGCCGCAACGCTCGGTTCAATCTCTGATGCGCAACGAGTCGACGTCCTGCTCGACTCGGGCAACAAGCGCTACATGCACTACTACAACTTCCCGCCATACTCGGTTGGTGAGACGCGTCCGATGCGCGGTCCCGGACGGCGCGAAATCGGACATGGGAATCTAGCCGAACGCGCGCTCGTGCCGGTCTTGCCGAAAGAGGAAGATTTTCCATACACGCTACGCCTTGTCAGCGAGATCCTCGAATCGAATGGATCGTCGTCGATGGCGTCCGTCTGCGGCAGTACGCTCGCGTTGATGGATGCCGGCGTGCCGATCAAAGAGCACGTCGCCGGTGTCGCGATGGGCCTGATCCTCAAAGATCAGCGCTATACGATCTTGACGGACATTCAGGGCCTCGAAGATGCGCTCGGCGAGATGGACTTCAAAGTCGCGGGTACCAAAGATGGCATCACGGCCGTCCAAATGGACATCAAGGTAGCCGGCGTGACGACAGAGATCATGCGCGAAGCGATGGCGCAGGCGAAGCAATCGCGTCTGTTCATCATCGAGAAGCTAAAAGAAACGATTGCCGGACCGCGCGAGCAGCTTTCAAAGTTTGCGCCGCGCATGATGATTTTGCAAATCAATCCCGACAAGATCAAAGACGTCATTGGACCGGGTGGCAAAGTCATCAACAAGATTATCGCCGACACCGGCGTCAAGATCGACATCGAAGACGATGGCCGAGTCTACATCACCTCAGTTGACGGCGAAGCGGGCGAAAAAGCCCGCGAAATCGTCGAATCGCTGACGAAGGACGTTGTCGTCGGCGAGACTTACTTGGGAACGGTAACGCGGCTGATGAACTTCGGCGCCTTTGTCGCGATCTTGCCGGGCAAGGAAGGCCTCGTGCACATCAGTCAACTCGCGCCGACACGCATCGAGCGGGTTGAAGATGCGGTCAAGATCGGTGACGAGATCATGGTCAAGGTCGTTGAGATCGACGATAAGGGCCGCATCAATCTCTCGCGTAAGGCGGTCTTAGGCGGAACGAGCGGCAATGGCGAATCGGACTTCATTGCGCGCCGGCCGCCGCCCCGCGATCGAACCGCAGGCGGCCCAACCCGCATGCGCCGGCGCCGCCGCCCCGAGTAACGTGCAAGCGCGGTTCGAGGAGGACGGGTACACGATCGTGCCCGTCTTAATCGACGCCGCGCTCGTCGAGTCCACGAAGAAACGAATTGACGCTCGGCTCGCGCGAGTGCGAAGCAGCCCGGAGTTCATCGCCGGCGCAAAAGGCACGATCAACTTGCCGAATCTCGAAACCGATGTCCGCGAGATTGTCGAACGTCTCGACGATCCAGCCGTCGCCCGATTACTCGAAACGCATCTCGGCCCGAGCTATTCACGCCGCATATCGTATCGCAGTCCTCGGCCCGGGCACGGCGCAAACGCTGCATGCCGATTGGCCGGAACCGGTTCCGATCGGTCAATGGGCCGTCGCAAACGTTTTCATCGCACTTTGCGACGTCGACGCTTCAAACGGTGGAACACGGCTCGTCCCGGGATCGCATCGCGAGTTCGACCGCTTTCAAGCCAAATCGCCGAGCCAACGCCACCCGAATGAAATCGTTCCGCGATTGAAGTCAGGCGACGCGCTGGTCTTTAGCGGCCACATCCTCCATTCCGGAACGCGAAATACATCGTCCCGCGAGCGGCCGCTTGTGATCGTCAACTACCAGCGTAACTAGCAACTCATCGATCGAAGCGCAAGCCAAAATCGAATGAGCGTCGCTTCTGCCTTACTTCGGAACCGATGAACAGATGGCTGTTTGCGCCGATCGGAACGAATAGCGAGCCGTCGAAATGGTTAAATCCGACATCGTCAACAAGGTCGCGCCGGAATATGAGGTCGGCCCTCACGTAACTTTCGTTTTCGTACGTTAACCAAATCGAGCCGACGCTCGCAACGGGAACGGGCGAAGCGGTTTGAACGTACGGCATGGCCTGAACGGTCGTGTCGGTGTCACGCAAGAACCAAGTTCGCAGGCTCCAATGCGCGGAGAGGCCCCACGCAAGGGAAGCGCCCGCACCCGAGACGACGCCGTTGTCCAAACCGTTTGTTCGCTCCCGGTACGCCGTCAACGAAGCCCGCACACGACTGAGATCGGTGTATTCAATCGTCTCTTGAAAGAGCGCGTTGCGATCGTACGAAACCACATCCGCAACGGGAGCCATGCCGTAGCGTCCCAAGAACGTCGGCAGCCGAAAAGTCGAAGCAATCACCGAATCGAGCGACCAGTGAGAACCCGCATGCCAACGATAGTCCAGCGACGGTGTCACAAGACTCGTCGCAGCGGGCGAGGTGTTCACGGCATAGTCAAATTGCGTCGGGCCGCCGTTGTAGGCGATGCCAAAGGCGGAGACGCCCGCCAGGAAATCGCTTTGCGTACTGTGCGACGTGATGCCCGCGGAAAGTTGCGTTTGAGTCAACGAACCGTCAATCGTCGGTAATGGCGCCGGCGCCGACCAAACGCCGCTCGCGCGATGGAATGACGCCTCCAGAAAAATCGGCGCCGCGGAGATACTCTCGACGCCTGCGCGCGCGTTGATATCATTCCAATCGGCGCTCGTTTCGCTTCCCGAAAAGTTCGCGCCGTAACTACCGCGATCCAGGATCAATTGTCCGTACAATCGTTGTGCCTGCGTGCGTTCCGCTGAGAGCCGCAACGCACTGAAGCTCGAAGCGAGGTTTGAAAATTGATCGGGCGCGAAGGAGCCACGCTCGGTCAAGATCGTTGCGCCGAAACTCGTGGTCCCTGAAAACAAATTGAGCGTTGAATTGAATCGCTGGCGCGTTTCGAATTCGTCGTTCGAAAAGAAGACGCCGGACGAAAAGTTTGGCGAGCTGGACCCGGCTTGGAGAATTCTGTCGCTGCCCACGATTGCTAGCGCGTTGCGATTTTGATTCTGAGTATCAAAGCCGGCAATTCCGCCATCGGCGTGGTCACCGTAGCGGAAGGCGAAGCCGGCATCGTTTAGCGAGACCGTTTGCGCAGCGCGTGACGGCAAGCTGATGAACGGCGATTGATTCGCCGTCACGTCGTAAACGGGTATGCCACCGTCCAAGAGGAGCCCGCCGCCGGCTGCAAGGCCGCGATCGGAGACATAGGATCCAGGCACGATGCTACGCGACTCATCGAGCACCGTGTACGGCTTGAGGCTTAACACCGACTCGGCGTGCGTGTATGGAAGCGCCGCGATGTCCGATCGCGACGGTTCACGTTGCATGACCGCCAGAAAGCGGTGCACGACGATTGCGAGAGGCTGCGCCGGATCGGGGTGCAACGTCATCGGCAGGCAGTAGTCGCACTCGACCCGTACCGCCGCTGCCGCCGAGGCGGTCAGCGCAAAGGTTCCGTCGTCACCGCTTTGAGCGGAGGCGATGGTGGAACCGCGGGCATCCAGGGCCCGGACGCGAGCCCCCGAAATCGGGGCACCGCTTTGGTCGCGCAGGGAGCCGACAATTAGCGGCGTGGCGGGCTGCGCCTGGGCGACCGCCTGCACAAGGGCCCACAGGAGCGCCCCTAAGATCCAACCCTTCACGTATTCTTCAGAAGGGTGGGCTATAATAGGCACCATGTCAACCCACTGGCTGTGGCGTCTGCGGCTCGTTCTCGCGTGCGCCGCCGCACTGGCGGCGACCGGCGTCGCAGCCGCTAAAGCAATCTCGCTCGCCGAGGTTGCTCCCGCACAACTCGTACCCTCCCAGGCGCCCGCCCTGCTCGGTCCGATCACGGAAGCCGGACGCAAGGGATGGGATTGCAAGCCCGAACATGCCGCTGCCGCCGCGACGTCGCGCGAAGCGGAACTTCCGACAGACAACTCAACCCGCTAGCAACCGATGCCGAAAGTGCTGACGGCGACGATCATCTTGGTGTTGGTCGCCGGGGTTCAGACCGCGCGCGCGCAGCAATACGGCGGCCATACGCCGCTTCCACAAACAACGAGCGCTCCGGCGATGCGCAACCTGGCGGCGCAGCGCGAAATTCACGAGCGTTTTCGACTCGGCCTCGATGCAGTAGCGCGCCAAGATTGGCGCGCTGCGATTCCGGAGTTTCAACGCATCATGGCGGCGCAGCCGGCCGAGCCGCAACATTCGACGGCCGCATACGACCTGGGAATCGCCTATGCCGGGCTGCATCGGTACGACGACGCAGCGGGCGCCTTTCGCGATGCGATCTCCCGAGACAACGAGTTCCTAGCGGCATACGCAAACTTGGTCGCCGTCGATATCGAGCGCCGGGATTTGCGGGAAGCGCGCTCCTTCGCCGACCGGTTTGTGCGCCTCGCGCCGCAATCCGCGCGGGCACTCTACTCGCGGGGCCTTCTCGCGCTTCAGAGTGGCGACCTGAACGTCGCGGTGGACGACTTCGGCAAGCTTTTGGAGCAGAATCCATCTTACGCGGTTGCGCACTACGACCTCGGTCTTGCCCACGCGCGATTGAATCAATGGACGAATGCCGAGCGCGAATTCTCGGCCGCCGTTACGTTTGCCCCTAGCTACGCGCGGGCACGCTTCGCGTTAGCGACCGTGCTACTGCGCGAGGGCCGGCGCGACGAAGCGCGTGCCGCACTCGACGCGACGCTGCGCGACGCAGCCGATCCGGTCCTGCGCAACCTGGCCGCCGCACTCCGCAACTCAATCTAAATAGCGTTGCGCCTCGCGCGACGCTTCAGAAACTTTTCATAGCCGCACCGTAGCATGTTGGCCCATGAGGGTCATGCATCGCTTTGCGATCGTAGCGGCATCAAACGTGCTCGCAGTTGTCATGCTCGCTTTTGCATGTGCGGCGAGCCCTTCGGCGTTGCTGCAAGACCAACGCGGCATGCCCTTCGATCTGCAGATGCTTCGGGGATCGCCGGTCGTGCTGACGTTCATCGCCACACACTGCCGCGATGCGTGTCCGCTCGTCAACGCACAATTCGAACAACTGCAGCGAGAGCTGCAAAGAACGCATGTACCGATACGATTGCTGACGTTGACCTTGGATCCGCAACACGACCATCTTTCCGACATTCAGCGGATCGCGCGAACGTTCGAAGCGGATCCGAAGCACTGGATTCTCGCAACGGGAGCGCGGCCGGCGATCGGTGGCATCATGCGGCGCTTCGGTGTGGTCACACAAACCGACGAACGCGGCTACGCCGACGTACACACGACGTTCATTTACTTATTGGACAGACGCGGACGGCTCGTAAAGACTATGCTCGCGGGTTCAAATTTGAGCGCCGATTTGTTCACCGAACTTCAACATGACTGGAGGAAACTCAATTGATGATACGAGCACTCTTCGTCTCAGCCGCGCTCAGCGTGCTTGCTGCATGCACGGGCGCTGGTTACAGCGCCGGCAGCAACGGCAATGGCGGCATGCATGGCGGCCCGCCGCCGGTAAACGTTACGACCATTGACGTCAGCCTGACCGCGCACGGAACGACAACTACGCCCTTCGGATCGAGTAGGGGCTACGCGCCGCCGGTGACGACGGTCGGCGTCGGTTCGTTAATCCAATTCCATAACAGCGACAGCTTCCCGCACACCGCGACAGCGATACCGGGCGGCCTTTCGCAATTTCCGGCAGCCGATCCATTCTCGAATGCGGCGCTCACGCAAAGCGGAGCGACGCTTTCGGGCGGATTCAGCAGCGGCGCACTCAACCCCGGCTCAGTCTCCCAGATGATCACCGCCGATAAGGCGGGGACGTTTCTGTTTGGCTGCTTCTTCCACTACGCCAACTCGGGAATGCGCGCGGCGATCGTTGCGCAGTAAACTACTCCTAGCCGGGATCGTCGGCGCGCTCCTTGCATCGAGCACGTGCGCACAGGCGATCCCACTCTTTGCACAACGCTACCAACTGCGCTGCGAATCGTGCCACAGCGTGCTTCCCGAACTCAATGCGTTTGGAAATGCATTTCGCGACGCCGGTTACCGCTTGCCGCTCCCGAAACACGGGACGACCGGCGTCGCGATCCGTTACCAAATGGAATATGAGAAAGATCCCGCGCCCGGGTCGCGACGCTTCACACCCGGCGGAGTCCTCCTAGCCGCTCCGGAGATCGGCGCGCTCAACGCATTTCTTCATTACAACTTCGGCGCTCAAGGCGGGCCGGCCGGCGCATTCTTAGCTTACGTCGCGAACTACAACGCGCATACGCGCACGCTTTATCGTGCCGGTCTATTCGAGCTTCCGTTACTGCAATCGCCGGGTCAGCGCTTAGACGACTTGACGGAATACGGTTACTACGGCGCTCATGTCGGCTTGAACGACCTTTCGCTCGCGTCGCCGCGCTGGGGAATGCAAATCGAGCGTCACATCGGCACCGTACGTCTGAACCTCGTCACCGATTTCGGTGAATTCAAAGGCTCGGCGTACGGAGGCAAGCCGTTAACCGCGCAAACGACGGTCGCCGGAAGTCCGGAAGGCGGCGTTTTCTTACGGTTTCCGCTGCTCTCCGATGTTGAAGGCTCCGCGGCGTTTCTTGGCGGCGAGCGCTTGATCTCGAACGGCGGTCTCAATGGCTTCACCGATGCCTACGAGCGCTCCAATCTTGGATTGCACGCGTACGCAAAACGCCTCGACCTGCAGGCCGAGCAGTGGTGGGGAAATGATAGCAACAGCGACGGCTTCGGCAGCGCGCTCGGATCGAGCGGCGGATACGTGCGCCTCAAGTATTATCCGATGCCGCACCTCTATTTCGCCGTGCGCTACGACGCAATGGCAACGCCGCTGATCACTCGCGAGTGGGTTTTCTACGCTGCTGCCCAGGTGACGGGACATGCGCGCCTGGAGCTCGAGCGTCGTCAGCCGTTAGCCGGCGGGGCCGGCAGCTTCGGCGGCGCGCTGACGGTGGGCTTCCCATGGCCGCCGAAATTATGATAAAGGAGAACCTCGCAGGACCATGCGCCTACTATTGATTGAAGATAACGTTGCAATCGCCGGAGCGGTGCGCGCGATGCTCGAACGCCGAAAATTCGCGGTCGACGTCGCACTCGATGGTGAGGTGGGCCTCGACCACCTGCTGCGCCAGCCGTACGCGCTCGCGATTGTCGACGTCGTTCTTCCCAAACGCAATGGTTTCGGGGTCGTCGAAGAGGCACGCCGTCAAGGCGTGCAAACGCCCGTCTTGATGTTGACCGCTCGCGATGCGGTTGAGGACCGCGTGCACGGTCTCGAAGGCGGTGCGGACGATTACTTGATCAAACCATTTCGCGAAGAGGAGTTAGTCGCGCGGCTCAACGCACTGCTGCGTCGCGCGGATAAGCCAACGCAGAGCCGTATCGAAGTCGGACAGCTGCTGATCGACCCTGCGGGACGTACCGCACAATATGCAGGCAAACCGCTCGATCTTGGCGCAACCGAATTTCGAATGCTCGAATTCTTCGCACGCAACGCCGGCATCACGTTCTCTCGAGCGCAGCTCTTGGAACGCCTCTGGGATTACGATTTCGATGGTTCGAGCAACATCGTTGACGTTTACGTCAGTCAGCTGCGCCGCAAGCTCAAAGCCGCTGGAGGAACCAACACGATCGCAACTGTTTGGGGGGTCGGTTACAAACTGACGTGATCGCGCGACTCGTTACGCGCTATCTGCTCCTCTTCTTAGTTGTCTTAATCGCGCTCGACGTCGTCGCGTACGTCTTCGTCGGCCGTATCTATGCGGGTGAACTTCAACCCGCGCTAGGGACGCCGGAATACGCGCGCGCCTATGCGCTCGCGATGCGGAACGTCGCGGTCACGATCGTCCTCTTCAATCTGCCGCTGGTCGCGCTTGTCGGACTTCTCTCATACGTCTTAGCGCGCGTAACGATTCGCCCGCTTGAAATGGCTCGTCAGCGCGAGCGCGACTTCGCGGCGGAGGCGGCGCACGAGCTGCGCTCTCCGCTTGCGACGATCGCTGCGGTCGCCCAAGCGGCGCGCGCGCAGCACGATGCAGAGTTGCAAAATGCCTTGACGACGATTGAGAACACGGCGCTCGATGCATCCGAAATTGTCGCCGATCTCCTGACGCTGGCGCGAGAGCCGTCGGCACACGCCTTGCATCGCGAGATCCTCGACGTCGCGATTCTGACCCAACAGTGTGCCCGCGAGTTCGAAAAGCGCGCGGTCAACAGGTCGATTGCGCTCGTGATTCAGACCGAGTCCGCGCTCGTCTCAGGCGATGAACGCCGGCTCCGCGAGCTGCTGCGCAATCTGCTGGAGAATGCTCTGCGCCATGCGCGTTCGACAGTTCGGCTGCGCTCGACGGCCGGCGGAAGGTTCGCGGAGATTACGGTCGAGGACGACGGTTCCGGCATCGACAGCGAGGTCCGCGAGCGCATCTTTGAACGCTTTTACCGCGCAAACGGAAGTGAGGGTCTCGGCTTGGGGCTCGCGATTTCGCGTTGGATTGCGTACGCGCACGGCGGAGCGTTGACCGTTTGTGATGCCGACCACGGCGGCGCAGTTTTCCGTTTGAAGCTACCGGTCGTTATGCAGCGCTAACGCGCGACGGTGCAGGCCCCGCGATTCGGCCCGTCCGAAAGA
>JAFARW010000095.1 GCA_019245275.1 Vulcanimicrobiota bacterium | reverse complement strand
TTCGTGAGGCTTTCGGTCGGCGGCGTGCGCGATGAATCCGAAATTCGCGGCCACAGGCGGACGTATATCGGCGCGATGCCGGGGACGATTATCCGCGCGATCCGCGACGCCGGCACGCGCAATCCGGTCATGATGATCGACGAGATCGATAAAGTTGGTAGCGACTTTCGCGGCGATCCGCAGTCTGCGCTGCTCGAAGTCTTAGATCCGGAACAGAATCACACGTTCCGCGACCACTATCTCGATCTGCCGTTCGACCTCTCGAACGTGCTCTTCATCTGCACGGCAAACAGTTTAGATTCCGTCAGTCCGCCACTGCGCGATCGCATGGAGATCATTCAGCTTGTCGGTTATACGGAACTCGAAAAAATTCAGATCGCCAAGCGCTACCTGCTGCGCAAGCAGCGACAAGCCAATGGGCTAAAGGATGCGCAAGTCCAAATCAGCGATGCAGCGTTGCGCGCGATCATCGGCGACTACACGCGCGAAGCCGGCGTGCGCAACTTGGAGCGTGAGATCGGTACCGTTTTCCGTAAAGTCGCGCGCAAGATCGCCGAGCACCCGCGATTCAAGGCGCGCATCAAACCGGAGAACCTGAGCGAGTATCTCTCGCGCCCGCGCTTTTTCAATGAAGTTAAGAAGCGTGTTGCATCGGTCGGTGTCGCGACTGGAATGTTCTGGACGCCGGTCGGCGGTGACATTCTCTTCATCGAGGCGACCGCGATGCCGGGCAGCGGCAAACTGACCTTGACCGGGCAACTGGGCGACGTGATGAAGGAAAGCGCGACAGCCGCCGTGTCCTTCTTGCGCGCGCGCTCGGGCGAACTGGGAATTAACGAGGACTACTTCAGCAAACACGACTTGCACATTCACGTGCCGTCGGGCGCCGTTCCAAAAGACGGTCCGTCAGCCGGCGTAGCGATTGCGACAGCGATTGCATCGATGCTTTCGGGGCTGAAAGTCGATTCGGATCTGGCGATGACCGGCGAAATCACGCTGACCGGTCAAGTCTTGCCGATCGGTGGCCTCAAAGAGAAAGTACTTGGCGCCAAACGTGCGGGCATCAAGCGCATCATCATTCCGAAGCGCAACGAGAACGATCTCGAGGACATTCCGAAGGAAGTGCGCGACTCGATGGTCTTCATTCCCGTCGAGGAACTGTCCGAAGTCTTCTACCAGGCGTTGGGCAAGCGCCTGATCACGCCGGTCATGCTTGGGCCGGAGCCGGCGCGCCGCTCGAACAATGTCGTACCGATTCGACGCGGCGCCGTCAAGCGCGCGCGAATCGAGCGCAAGCAACGGCGCACGCCAGCCACCGCGTCGCGCAAGCGCTAGCGTAGTTTCTGGGTACGTCCGCCGAGGCCCGACTCAGAAGCTTTATCGCGAAATACGATCCGAAGATCGCTGCGCGCGTTCGCGCGGTACGGAGAAAGATGCGCGCGTGTCTTCCCGACGCGATCGAACTCGTTTACGACAATTATTATGCGCTCGTCATCGGCTTTAGCCCAACGGAGCGCCCTTCGGATGCCCGCTTCTCAATCGTTGTTTATCCCGACCACGTTAGCTTGTGCTTTCTGCGTGGCGCGACTTTACCCGATCCGCAACGGTTGCTCAAAGGGAACGGAAAAGTGGTTCGACACATTCGCGTCGATGCTGCCGGCATATTAGGGGAGCCCAGCGTTCAAATGCTGATGGATCTCGCGACTGAAGGATGGAATGAAATGAGCACGCCCGCGCCAGGATCGCGCGTTGTGATTCGAGCTATTGCAAAGAGGCAACATCCGCGCCGACGCTCTTAGTTAGCGAACCTCGATTCCGTCGCCACTCGTAACGCGGCCGATCTCAGCGGCAAATCCGCCATCATTTTGGATTGATTGCTTGAGCGCGCCGCCGCGCTCGGGAGGAATTGCCATTAACAGGCCGCCCGATGTTTGCGCATCCGAAAGCGCAAGCCGCAACGGTGCGGACACGTCGTCCGCAAACGTGACAAACTCGGATTGCGTTCGCGCGTTGTCGCGCGAGCCGCTCGGAATGTGGCCGACTTCAATTAAGGTCAGTACGCTTTCCATTAGCGGCACCGCGTTTGAGTCGATGATCAGGCGAACGTGCGAAGCGCGCGCAACTTCAAGCGCATGACCTAACAGGCCGAATCCCGTAACGTCTGTGGCGGCGTGAGCTCCGTGCTTTACCATCGCAACGGATGCCTTATCGTTTAGCTGCACCATCCAGCGCACGGCTTGTGCCATTTCCTCGGCAGAAATCGCTTCATGCTTGAGAGCCGTCGCGAGAATGCCCGTCCCAAGCGGCTTGGTCAGCAGCAGAACGTCGCCGGGCTTCGCGCCGGCGTTCGTGACGATTTGGCGCGGGTCGGCAATACCGACGACGGCCATACCGTATTTCGGCTCCGGATCTTTGATCGTATGGCCGCCGACAATCGCGACCTTCGCCGCTTCGGCGATCGCTGCGCCGCCTTCGATGATCCGTTCGAGAATGCGGATGTCGAGCGTCTCGCTTGGAAAGGCGGCGATGTTCAGTGCGGAAATCGGCGTCGCACCCATCGCGTAGACATCGGATAGACTGTTCGCGGCCGCGATGCGCCCGAAATCAAACGGATCGTCAACGATGGGCGTGAAGAAGTCAACGGTCTGCACGATTGCCAGATCGTCTTTGACCCGATAGACGCCGGCGTCGTCGCTCGTCGCGACGCCGACGATCACCCGTTCGTCGGTTGTTGCGGGCAAGCGGCGCAAGACTTGCGCCAGCTCGGCGGAGCCGAGTTTACTCGCTCAACCTGCGCACGACGAAAGTTCGGTGAGCCGCACGCTCTCGAAGGACTGCATACGGCCTAATACAACACCTCCGCAAGCGAGTCCGCGCGGAGGCGTCCACATCAAACGCGAGCTGTTGTTCATCCCTGGCCCCGTCACCGTTTCAGCGCCTGTGTTGGAATCGCTGAGAAGGCCGTTGATCGATCACCGCGGACCGGCGTTCGCACAACTGATCGAACGCATCACCCATCAATTGCGCCCACTCTTTGGAACGTCCGGCGCAATCGCGATCTTGGGATCGTCGGGAACGGGGGGCATGGAAGCCGCCCTCGTCAGTTTGTTCTCGCCGGGCGATCGACTCTTGGCGTGTCCGGTTGGTCTGTTCGGTTTGCGTTTTGCCGAAATTGCGCGCGCCTATGGTTGCGATGTCGAGATCTTAGAAACGGAGTTCGGAAATGCGCTGGATCCGAACCGGCTTGCCGAGCGATTGCGCGCCGATCGCAAGCGCCAGATCGACGGCATCCTGCTGACGCATAACGAGACGTCAACCGGAGTTCAGAACGATCTTGCGGCGCTCAGTCGCGGCGTTGCCGACCACGGTGCGATGACGCTTGTCGACTCGGTGAGCGGACTCGGTGCAAGTGACGTGAGAATGGACGAATGGGGTTTCGATGCTGTCGTCGCCGCTTCGCAGAAAGTATTGGCGGCGCCGCCAGGAGTCGCGATGGTCGCGTTAAGCGATCGCGCCGTCGATCGGCTCGAAACTTCCGAGGTGCCGTCATTTTATTTCAACCTACGTAAGGCCCTCGACTTTGGTGCGCTCGGCCAAACGCCGTGGACGCCGCCCGTCTCGACGCTCTTTGCGGTCGAAACAGCGCTCGATCGATACGCGGCTGAAGGCGCTTCAAATGTTTGGCAACGCCTTGCATCCTACGCGGCGGCGATCCGAGCCGGCGCTCAAGCATTGGGGCTGGACCTCTTTTCGCGCGCGAATGCTCACTCCAACACGGTCGTCGCCGTCAACATTCATTCTGGAATCGATTTTGGCGCTGTGCTGCGGACCTTGCGCGAAGAATATGGGATGACGCTCTCCGGCGGACAGGAACATCTGCGCGGCAAGATCTTCCGCATCGGGACGATGGGCGATCTAGCGCAAACCGATGTGATCGCGCTCTTGAGCGCCGTTGAGGCGGTTCTCACCGAGGCCGGGATGTCTGTCAAAAAAGGTTCAGCCGCGAAGGCGGCGCTGGAAGTCTTTTTGCGCTTAGAGGAGCCGCCTATACGCGGTGACGCGCGAAGAACGGATGGACGAAGGGCCGCGCAAACCATGGCAATGCCGACGTGATCGCTCCGTCGATGCGTCCATCTGGCTGAGTCAGCAGCGCCACGAGCCGAGAGTTGTGCAAATCGGTTCGGATGTCGCGCGATAGCGGAAACAGCAAGGCAATATAGAGGATGAACCACACAAAAACGATCGATTTGAGCAAACCGACCGCGCCGCCGGCCAGCGCGTTGCCAAGCCCGAGGAAGGGAAGCTTTGCGAAGCGATTGAGAAACCACGCGAGTAAAATAACGACGATGTACGTGATCAGCCCGACGATGAACATCGCGATCACATGTGCGGAGCCCGGGCCCAAGTGAAGATAATTCTCTAGCCCTTGATCGGCAAAGCCGCTATACCAAAAGGGCGTGATGAGCGCGGCAAAAAGCGCGACGACACCGGCGAGCTCTGAAACAAAACCGCGCTTATAACCCTTGAGCGTTACGATCAAGACGATCGCTCCGATGATGAGATCCGGCCAAACGAGCCCCATTAGCGCCTGATCGTTGCGCCGAACTTCTGGTGCAGTGCACTGAGAACGCGCTCAACAACTTCGTCCGCCTGGGAATCCGTCATCGTCCCATCGTCGCGGCCCAACGTCAGGCGCGCGGCAAGACTCTTGCGGTCCGGACCCGCTTGCAGGCCCCGATACTCATCGAAGACATGGACGTGTTTGCACAGTGGACCGGCTGCAGTCGCGATATCAGTTTCGAGCGCCGCGGCTGTCACCTCGAGTGGAACGATGAACGCCAAATCGCGCTGCGTCGTCGGGAAGCGCGAAGGCGCCACAAAACGCGGAGCAACGCGCGCAGGAAGGTTTTCCAGTTCGATGCCGCCGGCGTAGACCTCCAAATCAATGTCGTAAGCGCTGGCGAGTCGCGGATCGATCGCGCCGATGTAAGCGACGCGCCGTTCGTCAATCAGCAACGCCGCCGTCTTTCCAGGATGAAATCCATTGAGTTGCATCGCTTGGGCTTGCGGTCGACGACCGGCCAACTCGGCAATTACCGCTTCGGCGTCGCCTTTCAATCGCAGAAAATGCGTGTCGCTCCACGGCGGCTCATCGATTGCAGCGGCGGTAAATGCGAAGCCCGCCATGGCGTGCTCGTCGACCGGCCCGCTCGGATCGAAGACGTGGCCGATTTCAAAGATCTTCATCGGCTCGCGAAAGCGCGCGAAATGCTCGAGGAAACCGGGCTCCAGCGTGCGGCGCAAGTAGCGTTGGTCTTCCGAGAGCGGATTGCGAACCTCTGCCAGCGGCAGACTCGTTAAACCGGCGGTAGCGTACTTTTCAAGTACGCGCGCTCCGTGCAGCGAGTACGAAACGATCTCGTGGTAACCGAGCGCCTGCAGCGCGCGTGATGCAGTTCGTTCGACAAAGTACTCGGCGCTCGAGATGTCGCGCGGCGCAAGCGCCGGAAGTTCGGCCGGCACGTTGTCATAGCCGGTCATGCGCGCGATTTCCTCGACGATGTCCGCCGCACAAGTGACATCGCGGCGCCAAAGCGGTGGAGTCACGTCAAGGCGGTCGCGCGCCTTTGACGTCACGCCGAAGCCGAGATCTTCCAACGGCGCATCAATTTTCTCGCCTTCCAACTCGAAGCCGAGCAGCCGTTTGACTTCACCGATCGGAAAGCGGATTGGAGGCAGCGGTTCGATCGACGCGCCGAAGATCAACGCCGGATGCACCGTCGCGCCTTCCGCGGCGAGCAGCGTCGCGGCGCGTGTTGCGCCGAAGTCGGTCAGGATCGGAGCGAGGCCTTTTTCGTGCCGCGCCGAGGCCTCGGTGCGAAGCCCTAACGCGGCGCTCATGCGGCGAACGCGCGCGCCGTTGAAATTCGCGGCTTCCAAGATGATCGCGCTCGTCGACTCGGTCACTTCGGTCTTTTGGCCGCCCTTTAAGCCGGCGAGGCCCTGCGCGCCGGCTTCGTCCGCGATGACGAGATCGCGCGGCTTGAGTTCGTAATGCGCGCCATCAAGTGTGGTAAGCGGCTCGCGTTCTTGCGCATCGCGTGCGATCAAATGCCGGCCCGTGATCTTGTCCGCGTCGTAAAAGTGCAGCGGCTGGCCGACTTCGAGCATCACGTAGTTCGAAATGTCGACGATGTTGTTGATCGGTCGCTGCCCTGCGAGCGCCAAGCGCACCCGCATCCACAGCGGCGAGGTGCCGATACGAACGTCGCTAAAGCGCTGCGCGACGAAGCGTGTGCAGTCTTTCGATTTCAGCGTCACTCTAACGCCTTGCGGGTCGGTACCGCCCGGCGCGACCGGCTCCATGCCGGCCGGCGAGCGCAGCGGCGTGTCGTACGCGGCCGACAGTTCGCGGGCGAGACCGAAAACGGACATCGCGTCCGGCCGGTTCGCGGTGATTTCAACGTCCAGCACGTCGTCACATAGTTGCAGCCACTGCACGACGTCCTCGCCGAGATGCGCGTCACCATTAAGTTGCAAGATGCCGTCTTCGAACCACTCAGCGGGCAGCGCGAGCTCATCGGCGGAGATCATCATCCCTTCCGATTCAAAGCCGCGCATTTTGCGCCGTTCGATAGTTATGCTTGGCAACTGTGCGCCGATCGTTGCAACGGCGATCGTCTGATCGACGGCGACGTTCCTCGCGGCGGTCGCGATATTCAAACGGCGGCCGTCACCGACATCGACACTCGCGACGAGCAATCGATCTGCGTTCGGATGTCGCTCGAGCGTAGCGATGCGCCCAATGACGATCCCCGAGAGGGCCGGGCGCTTCGTTATGTCTTCAACGGGGAAACCGATCTGCGCTAAACGGTCGGCGATTGCTTGCGAATCAACGGGCAGATCGACGAATTCCCGTAACCACCCGATCGGAACTTTCACGCGAGCTGCTCCAAAAATTGCGGATCGTTCTCGAAGAAACGGCGGATGTCGTCGATATCGTAGCGTCGCAGCGCGATGCGCTCGAGCCCGAAGCCGAATGCCCAGCCGGAGTAGACGTCGGGATCGTACTTGAGATTGCGCAAGACGTTGGGATGCACCATCCCGGAGCCGCCGAGCTCGATCCAGCCCGCGCCGCCGCACATCCGGCACGTGCCGCCGCTTCCTTGACAGACGGGGCACCGCGCGTCAACTTCCGCGCTCGGTTCGGTAAACGGAAAATAGGACGGCCGAAAACGCACGTCGGTATCAACACCGAAAAGCTCGCGGCACATCCCGATCAGCATCCCCTTGAGGTGCCCGAAGTGAATCGCCTCACCAACGAGCAACCCCTCGACTTGGTGAAACATGAACGAGTGCCGCGCATCGACGGCGTCCCGCCGATAACACTTGCCGGGGACAATCACCGCAACCGGCGGCGCAAACGCTTCGAGCGTGCGAATCTGCATTGGCGAGGTATGCGGGCGCAAGAGCATGTCGTCGCTCAGATAAAACGAGTCGAATCCTTCGCGCGCCGGGTGGTCGGGGGGAATGTTGAGCGCATCGAAATTGTAGTAATCCGGCTCCGCCTCGGGACCGAGTACGATCGCAAAGCCGTGGCGCTCGAAATACGACGCGATATCGTCCATCACGCGCCGAATCGGATGCAGCGAGCCAACGTTGGGATGTTGCGCCGGAAACGTCACGTCGATCGACTGCTCGAGCGCCGCCTCGAAGGCTTTTCCTTCGCGCTTGCGGAGCGTTGCGTCTAACGACGCCTCCATCCGTGCGACCGCTTCGTTGATCACGCGCCCGGCACTCGGGCGTTCGTTTGCAGCGAGCGAGCCGATCGCGCGGCGCACCTTGGTCACCTCGCCGTTGCGTCCTAAGAAGGCGACGCGGACGGCGTCGACTGATTTCGGATCCTGTGCGGCCGCAAGGGCGTCTTCAAAACGCGCTTGCATTTGCTTTAACCGCTGCCCAAGATCGCTCATTATAAATGAAAAAGCGCCCGGTTCATCTTTCCGGGCGCTCTTGAAACCCTACCTTTTTTGCGCTTTACGACGGATTCGGACTCGGATGGAGCTGACGATAAATCAGGTATGCGTTGATCGACCCGGTTGTCTTGAACAGCTTCCAGAAAAAGTCGCAAGTGGCCATAGGTGCGCTGTGTCTCCTTCTCATTTGGACACTCTGGGCTTGAGACGTGCGAAGAGTATAGCATGCGACTTTTCCACAGGGTAGTCTTGACAGAAAGCCCGATTTAGACTGTCTTGACAAGCCTCGGGGGCTACTCTTGCGCCCGCGCCGCCTCGTATAACGCAATGGCCCCGGCGACGGCCGCATTCAGGGAATCAGCCGGTCCAGGAGTGGGTATCGCAAGCAGGCGTCCGCACGCCTCATGCCATCGGCCCAGGCCGTGCCGCTCGTGGCCCACGACGATCGCGGCGCGCCGGCCGATCTTGGAGCCGTCGATCGGTACGCCATCGCGCGCGAGTCCAAACACCGTCCACGCCCGCTCGCGTGAGGCCGTTGTGAGGGTTGCCGGATCGCCGACGGCGATGCTTGTTCGAAAGAGCGACCCAGCTGCCGAGCGCACGACCTTTGGATGGTACGGCTCGACACCGGCGCTGCCGAAGATAACGCGCGAAACCCCGAACGCGTCCGCGGCGCGAACCAGCGTGCCGGCATTACCAGCATCGTTCAGGTCCGCGAGCACGAGGACGCAACCGTCTTCTTCGAAGATCCTGGACGGGTCGAGCAGCCGACTTTTGCCGATTGCGACAATGCCTGCCGGAGTTGCGACGTCGGAAAGCGAGTTGACGATGCGGTCGTCAGTCAAGTAGATCGGGGGCGCCGCTTCTCTTTGATCGAGTTCTCGTAGGATCGCAGATCTCTCAAATGCTGCCGCGGTCACAAAGATCGACTCGATCTCGACGCCCGTCTCGAATGCTTCTGCAAGCACCGTCGGCCCCTCGATTAGGAACCGCCCCTGCGCGCGCCGTTCTCGCGATTTGAGCAAACGGCGTGCATCGGTCAGGCGGCGATTGTGCACACCGAGGGTCTGCGGGCTCATTTACGCAGACGCCTGACAAAGAAAAGATAGCGTAGGAAGATTGTCATGAGGCCAACGACGATGCTTGCGAGCACTAGTACCACGATCGGGTTGTAGTGGCGAGGAAGCAGTAACGCATTCAAGAGCGTGAGCACAACGACGAACAGCGCGACGAAGACGATCAAGAAACCGATCTCGAGCCTGACGCCGGGCATGGTCGGCTCTTGCGTCGCGGCGCAGGCGTTCCCTCGCAACCGGAAAAATCTACGGTGGGCGTGACGGAAAAATTACCGCGCTTGGTCTCTTCAGAGCCCATTTTTGAAAGCCGCGTATTCAAGGTGCGTACCGATGTCGTCGCCGAGAACGGGAAAACGCTGCGGTTTGACATCGTCGAACATCCCGCCTCATACACGATCGTGGCGCGCCCGCGCGAGGATGCGGTGCTGCTCGTTCGGCAATACCGGCATGCGGCCGGCGCCTATCTTTGGGAGCTGCCCGCGGGTTCGTCGGAGCCCGGTGAAGATGCGCTAGACGGCGTGCGGCGCGAATTGCGCGAGGAAACGGGATACTCGGCGGAAACGGTTCGAGAGTTCCTTTCCAGCTACATGACGCCGGGCTTTTGTACCGAACTGATGCGGTACTTTATCGCCGACGGCTTGACCAGCGGCGCGACTGAATTCGATGAAGACGAGGATATCGAGACGCGGACCTTTGGCATCGGCGAGGCGCTAGCAATGATTGAGAGCGGTCAGATCGTCGACGCCAAGACCATTGTCGGCCTGCTTTACTTTTCGCGGTTCGTCATAAGCCAATGAGTCGCGCAATCCCCATATTGCTCGCGCTGGTGCTGACGGCAGTGGGGAATGCTGCTGCGGCTCGCACGCTCGATTTTGCCGACGTGCGGCGCATTGTGACATTCAGCGATCCACAAATCTCGCCGAACGGCAAGCAGATTGCATACGTGCGCCATCGTACGGACTTCAATTCCGATCGCTATCCAGGGGATCTGATGCTGATCGACATCCGAAGCCGGCAGACGCGGCAACTAACGTATGGACGGCGCGGCGTCTCTTCGCCACATTGGTCGCCGCAAGGCGATCGCTTGGCGTTCATGGCTGAGACCGGCGAGGAGTCTCAGTCGCAGATCTTTGTGATGCCGATGAACGGCGGCGATGCATTGCAACTGACGCATGCGTCAAAAGGTGTCGATCGTTTCGCTTGGAGTCCGGACGGCAAACGCATTGCCTTCGTCGCCCAAGACGAGAATCCGAACAAAGATGCAATCGAGCATCATCTCGATGCGTTCGAAGTCGGCAACAACGATTATCTGCGCACCGAGGCGTCGGTTCCCTCGCATCTGTGGATCATCGATGCGACGGGCGGCGCCGCGAAGCGATTGACACGCGGAACATTCAGCCTTTCGACGGTCGATCCGGACGTCGGGTCGGAGCTCTCGTGGTCACCGGGCGGCCGCTACATCGCTTTCAACCGCATGCCGAATGCGATCTACGGCGATTCGCTCGGGACTGTTATCGCATTCTACGATCTGCGCGCGAGTCGTCTGCGCCAGCTGACGACGCACTCGGGCTTGGAGGGCGACCCGCTCTTTGCGCCGCGCGGTTCGCTGATCGCGTACGGACGGCCGACCGATGGTGATGCCACGGCCGGCAGCGGGGTCATTGTCACGCGCGTCGGCGGCGGAAACGGTGACGATATCCGCCGCAACCTCGATCGCAATATCGACGGCAAGGTCTGGCTACCGGACGGAAGCGGTCTTGCATTGCTCGGCATCGACCGAACGCAGGAAACGGTTTGGATTCAGCCGCTCAACGGAGTGGCGCAGCGGCTCGCGCTGGGTGATGTGAATGTTGCGCAGCTCGGCAACTTTGGACCGGACGGCGCATTTGTCTTCGTGGGCACGCGTTCATCGCATCCCTCAGAGCTGTTCTACCTGCCGTCGTTGCACACGGGCCCAATCCGTTTAACGGATGGTAATGCGTTCGTCGATCGGATGGCTCTCGGGAAGGTAACTGAAGTGAATTGGCACGGCCCGAACGGCTTCGTTGAAGACGGCGTCTTGACAACGCCGCCCGGTTTTACGAGGAACCGTCGCTACCCGCTGGTCCTGATGATTCACGGCGGCCCGCAGCTCGCCTCGACGCGTGGTTGGAACACGCGCCGTCTCCTGATCGCATCGCACGGCTACGTGGTTTTTGAGCCGAACTACCGCGGGAGCACCAACCTCGGCGATCGATACGAGCGTGCCATCTCGCGCGACGGCGGTGATGGTCCAGGCAAAGACGTCATGGCGGGACTCAATGTCGTTCGCAAGATGCGCTTCATCGACCCAAGACGGATCGGCGTAAGCGGGTGGTCTTACGGCGGCTACATGACGTCGTGGATGGAGGGACACTACCACTTTTGGAAGGCGGCAGTCGCCGGCGCCGCTCTTAACGATTACTTCGACGATTACAATGTTTCGTTTTACGTAAAGACGGACGTACCGTGGTTTCCGGGGCCGCCAACCGATCCGAGATACGCGCCGATGTGGTGGGAGCAGTCACCGCTCGCGTACGCGTTTCAAATCAACACGCCGACGCTGATCATGCACGACACCGGCGACAACAACGTGACGCCGACAAATTCGTACAAGATGTATCATGCGCTCAAAGACCGCAACGTGCCGGTCAAATTTATTGCGATTCCGGTTTCGGGTCACGTTCCCGGCGATCCCGTGCGCCTTGAGGATGTCAATCGCAATTGGATCGCGTGGTTGGATCGCTACTTGAAATGACGCTGCTACAGCGTGCCCTTTTGATTGCGCTCGCTGTGTTTGCGACCGTTGTGCCGGCGGCCGCGCGTACGATGCAGTTGCAAGATCTCAACGCGATTGTCGGCGTTTCGGACGTGCAAATCTCCCCCAACGGCAAGCAGATCGCGTACGTCGTCTCGCGCGCGAACCTGCCGCAAGATCGTTTCAATCGGCAGCTCATGGTCTACGACCTCGCGACCCATGCCGAGCGTGCCCTAACGTTCGAACGACGCGGCCTTGCGTCGCCGCGCTGGGCGCCCGACGGCTCGAAAATCGCGTTCTTGGCATCGGCGCCGCCAAAACGCGAGCCGCAGATCTTTGTCCTGGATTTGCGCGGCGGCGATCCCGTACGCATTACGACGGCTTCGCGCGGCGTTCAGCAGTTTACGTGGCGCCCGGATTCCCGCGCAATCGCGTATGTGACGTCGGATGAGCCTCCCAACAAGAAGCAGATTGAGAAGCATCACGATCTCTTTGTCGTCGGCGACCAAGATTATCTCTCAACGGAAGCACCGACGCCGAACCACATTTGGCTCATCAACGCGGACGGAAGCGGCAATTACCGCTTGACGTCAGGCAGCTGGAGCTTGCCCGGCAGCGAGCCGCCCAGCTCGCCGGCATCACCGATTTCCTGGTCTCCGGACGGGCGTTCGATCACCTTTACGAAGATGGCAAACGCATACGATGCCGACAGCGATTTTGCCGTCGTCGCGGTGCTCGATGTTGCAAGCGGCGCAATTCGGCCGCTGACCTCACACGGGAAATACGAAGGCTATAGCGAGTTCTCGGCTGACGGCAGCAAAGTTTCGTATTGGTATCCGTTCAACGGCGACGGCGCTGCTCAAAATGATGTGTACGTCGCGCCCGCATCCGGCGGTGACGGCACGGACATCACCAAAGACGAGATCGACACGAACGTTCAACGCTCGATCTGGATGCCCGATTCACGCTCGCTGCTAATCTCCGGGCACAAAGGTACCGACGCCGCACTTTGGATCAAGCCGCTCAACGGCAGCGCGCGGCGCCTCGCGCTCAACGGCGTTCAACCGGTGCAGGCATTTTGGCTGGATGCGAGCGTAAGCAACACCGGAGCAATTGCCTTTGCTGCAAGCGAACCGCACCACCCGGTCGAGCTGTACTATCTTTCGTCCGCAAACGCGCAACCGGTTCGCCTAACACACTACAACGATTCGATTGCCGCGCTCGAACTTGGAAAGGTTGAATCGATTTCTTGGACCGGCCCGAACGGATTTGCGGAAGATGGCGTGCTGACGTATCCGCCGGATTTTGTTCCGGGCAAACACTATCCGCTTGTTCTCAACATTCACGGCGGCCCGAACGCCGCATCGATCACAAGCTTTAACGGTCTTTCGCAATTGATGGCGGCACGCGGCTGGCTCGTCTTCTCGCCGAATTACCGCGGCAGCGACAATCTCGGCGAAGCCTATTGGCATGCGATCGTCGGTGATGCCGGCGATGGGCCGGGCAAAGATGTTGTCGCCGGCATCGAGGCGGTCAAGCAAAAAGGCATCGTGGACGACGCGCGCATCGGCGTTTCCGGCTGGTCGTACGGCGGCTTCATGACGTCGTGGCTGATCGGCCACTACCATTTTTGGAAAGCGGCCGTTTCAGGTGCTGCCGTCAACAACTTGATCGATCAATACGCCTTGGCCGATAACGGCGTCGGATGGCGCTACGAGTTCGGCGGCCGGCCTTGGAGCAGCCCGAAGATGTTTGCCGCGTATCGCGCGCAGTCACCGATTACCTACGCCGCAAGCATTACCACACCGACGTTGATTTTAAGCGATACGGGCGATGCACGGGTGCCGATCACGCAGTCGTATGCAATGTTCCGTGCGCTGCGCGATCATCACGTGCCGACGCGTTTCTTTGCGTATCCCGTCGGCGGCCATTTTCCTGGCGATCCCGTTCGTTCAACAGACGTCGATCGTCGCTGGATCGCCTGGCTCGCGCAATATTTGCGCTAGTTAGCTTCGAGCCGCTCTGCGTGATTCGGTTTTTTGACCGTCCTTGGCCACTTTTAGGAGCGACGCGAATGCCGCGCCGTCGGTGACGGCAAGTTCGGCCAGCGTCTTTCGGTTCAACGTAACGCCCGATTTCTTGAGCCCGTTCATGAAGAGGCTGTATGTCATGCCCTCTTTGCGCGCTGCCGCATTAATTCGACTTATCCAGAGCGAGCGGAAATCGCGCTTGCGAACCCGCCGATCGCGATACGCGTAGGCAAGCGAGTGGAGGAGCGCTTCGTTCGCGACGCGGTAATTCCGCCGCCGCGCCGCGCGAAAGCCCTTGACGAGCTTCATGACCTTGCGGCGATGTTTGATAGCGCCAACGCCGCGCTTGATGCGTGCCATTTTTCACTCTCCTCCTAACTACACCAAATAAGGGATCGTCGGCGCCAAACGCTTGAGGTCGCCTTTGAAAATCGGTTGATCTTTGCGAAATTTCCGTTTGCGTTTGCGCGTCTTCTTGCTAAGAATGTGGCCGCAACCGCTGAACTGGTGGCGATGCGATACCTTACCGGTCGCACTGACCTTCACGCGTTTTGCGGTCCCACGGTGGGTTCGGATCTTAGGCACTGGTCGGCTCCTTCAGTTTGGCGCTCAGGCTAGAAAATTTTGGCGGTCCCGTCGGCACCGCGCGCGGCGCCAGAATCATGAACATGTTTTTGCCTTCGAGTCTCGGTTCGCGTTCGACCGTTGCGATCGGCGCCATGTCGACGACCATCCGGTCGAGCAAACGGCGCCCGAAGTTGGCATACGTGATTTCCCGACCGCGAAACATGATCGTCACTTTCACCTTTCCGCCGTCCATCAGGAGCCGCTCGGCCATGCGGGCTTTCGTTTCATAGTCGTGCGTCTCGATCTTGGGGCGAAGTTTGACTTCCTTTAACTCCCAGTTTTTCTGTTTGCGCCGGGCGTCTTTGTCTTTCTTCGACTGCTCGTATTTGAGACGACCGTAGTCACCGATTTTGCAGACCGGCGGCTGTGCGTTCGGCGATACCTCGATCAGGTCGAGCCCCGCCTGGCGCGCCGCATCTTGCGCCTCCTCCGTCAGCATGATCCCAAGTTGTTGTCCGTCTTCGCTGATCACGCGAACTTGGCGCACGCGGATCTGGTCGTTAACTCGCAGCGGTTTTGCTATGCCGTCTCTCCTCGTTTCATCTCAAATAAAAAAGACAAATAAAAAATGGGCATCGCCGAAGCAACCCCACTCTTGCGGAACCTACCGTCGGCCCCTTCGTGAAGAACCGGATCGCTGAATCAGCATCCGGTGAGGACGCCACTGCGTCCCACTTCGGCTGGGGCAGTATAACAGGAGGCGTTCGGGACTGTCAAACGCCAAAGTGCCCGTAATGGACGATCCGAGCAAGGTCGAGCACGAACTTCCGTCACCACGCGCCGCGCTGCCTCGCTGGATGCCGCTGGCGTTGCTCTGGGCCGAGCGCCTGGTTTTCTTCGTGGTCGGCGTGTTGCTGTTTTTGGCGGCGCTGGCGCTCGCCGGTCGCAGCGTCCAAGTCTTGATCCAACTCTTCAACGGTTCCGTGACCGACACGGTGTCGTCCACTGCGCAATTCTTGGACATGGTGCTCTTGATCTTGATGATCGTCGAGATTGCATACACCGTCTCGCTTTCGCTACGCGGCGCGATGCTGCGCGCGCAGCCTTTTTTGATCGTCGGCTTGATCGCGGTCATTCGGCGCGTGCTCGTCTTGACGGTGCAGGAAGTTCGTGACCGTGGGACACTGATCGCCGGCGGATACATTTCCCGGCCGAACATCGAACTGGCAGTGCTTGCGGCCGTCGTCATGGTCTTCGTGATCGCAATTTACTTGCTTCGGAACAAGGAACCGCTGCACGAAGAGTAGCTGAGTGCTTTCGCTACAGGACTTCCTTAAGAGCAGTCACGATCGACTCGAGTTGCGGCTGTTCGATAATCAGCGGTGGAGCGATCCGTAGGACGTGGCGGTGTGTGTCCTTCGCGACGATGCTTTTGGCCAGGAGCGCTTCCGCCACGGTGCGCGCCGAGCCGTCGAGCTCGAGTCCAATCAAGAGCCCGCGACCTCGTACTTCCTTTATATTAGGTAACTTACGCAGTTGGTCGCGTAAGAAGGCGCCGGACTCGCGGGAGCGCTGTGGCAACTGCTCCTCGACGGTGACGTCGATCGCCGCCTCCCCAACCGCACAGGCCAGCGGGTTCCCGCCGAACGTGCTGCCATGCTCGCCGGGTTGGAAGAGCAGCATCAGGTCGCGGTTCGCGAGCGTTGCAGACACAGGGTAGATGCCGCCGCCGAGCGCCTTTCCGATAATAAGGATATCCGGTTTTACGTCTTCATAGTCGCAAGCGAAGAGATCGCCCGTGCGTCCCAGGCCGGTTTGAATTTCGTCGGCAATGAAAAGTACGTCGTTCCGCGAGCACAATTCGCGCGCTCCGCTTAAGTAGCCGTCGGGCGGCACGAGAACGCCGCCCTCGCCTTGGATCGGTTCGATCAAGATCGCTGCGGTGTTCGACGTGATCGCCGACTGAAGCGCGGCGATGTCACCATA
>JAFARW010000061.1 GCA_019245275.1 Vulcanimicrobiota bacterium | reverse complement strand
TGGGCATCTACACGCTGTGGATTCTCCTCTACAACGGATTGATGCTCGGAGGAATGGGCGCTCTCTTCACGTCGGCAGGATTCGGTTACGATTTTTGGGCGACGATCGCGCCTCACGGGGTCATCGAACTGACGGCGATTCAAATCGCAGGCGCGGCGGGGTTGCTGCTTGCGGCCGCGATCCTCTATCCGGGCAGACTAAAGCGTAGCGACGCACTGCGCATCAATGGGCGGCGCGCCGGTGTATTGATTGCCGGCGTTTTCGCGATGTTGTGCGTCGCGGGAGTTATCGAGGCGTTCTTTTCACCACTGCGGTTTGCCGCCGGCGTCCGAGTTACCGTGGGCGTACTCACCGCGCTCGCGATCTTCGCGTACTTCACGTTTTCCGGCAGGCGTCGCGGCGTTAAAGCAGCCCACGCTGCTTGATCTCGAGATACGCATCGATCAGCGCAACCGTAAGCTTTTGCGCGGGCACATCGATCACGCGAACTCCCGCACGAGTCAACATCGTACGGGCGGATCGCCGTTCTTCTGCTAGCGTTGCCGCGACCGCGGCCCGATAGACGTCGGTCGGCTGGCTCGGCGTACTCTCGAGAGCGTTCTCGATCGCAGCATCGCTCATCAGCACGCACACGATAAGATGCCGTCGAGCGAGCGTACCAATCTGCATTAGGATCGTGGCGGATGAGACGGGATCGAACATGTCCGTAAACAGCAAGATCAAACTTCGCTTGTGCAAGTGACTGCGCACATAGAGGAATGCGCGCGCGTAGTCCGATTCCTCAAAGCGCGGCTCCAAATCGTAGAGCTGTTGCGCCGCGTGCGCTAGGCCTTGCCTTCCGGATCGAGGGGCGCTCGCAGAAAGAATCTGGCTCGCAAAAGCAACGAACCCGACCTTGTCGTTCGCAAGCTGGGCGACGGTGGCAGCGGAGAGTGCGGCGGTGATTGCATAATCGAATTTGCGCTGTTCGTCGATCCGCGCCGTCATCAAGCGGCCACAATCGAGAAGCAACATAACGTTTTGCGATCGCTCGACCTCGTAATGCGATACGATCAGTTTTCCGCGACGCGCACTGGCTTTCCAATTGATGGCGCGAAATTCGTCACCCTCGCTCCACTCGCGCAAGCTTTCGAGCTCCGTACCGACGCCGGGCAACCGCATCTTGCGCAACCCAGCCTCGATCAGCCTGTTGCGTGCGTGCAGCTTTCCGTAGCGCTCGACAGCCGAGAGGTCGGGGTAGATGCGAATTTCTCGCTGCAAAGCAAATCGAAAGCGCCTGCGCAGAAGACCGAGCGAATTCTCGCACCACAAGTACGCCATGCCGAGCGAGCCTCGTCCGCGCAGCCGTGGCAAAACGGGAACGTCGACCTCGATTTGGGAGCGCGCCGGAACTATCGCGGATACCTCGTCGCTTAGGATCTCTAACTGGGGAATCGGCGTTTCGATCAGCCCGATGCGGCAATCGCGCATCGATCGATTGACGACGGCATAACGCAGTTGCGTGATGACACGCAACGCAAAATGCTGATCGCCAAGGCGCGTTATTTCCATCTCACCGGCGCGAGGTCCAAGAAAAACATCAACAATAATGCCGATGCCGAGCGCAACGAGTAGCGCGACGCCGAGCCAAAGAGCCGCGGATGTAACACTTCCAAGTGCAAGAACCGCAGCACACGCGACGAGGGCCCAGAAGCAGCGAGCGCTGAACCAGGCGCCAAGCCAAACAGTACGCATGCGTTAGGACGCCGCGGCCGGCGTCGCGTCCTTGGGAACGGGAACGGTTGCCAAGATGCCGTCAAGCACTTCGGCAGATGTTCGCCCTTCGATCTCGGCGTGCGGATGCACGATCAGCCGATGGGACAAAACGAGTGACGCGACGTCTTTTACGTCATCCGGCGTCGCGAAATCACGTCCGGCAATTGCCGCCGCACCTTGCGCAGCGATAATTAGCACAAGGCCCGCGCGTGGACTCGCTCCTAATACGACCTCCTGCGAGGCTCGTGTAGAGCGCACGATCTCGAAGACGTAGCGCTGCAACGATTCGGCGACGTGAACTGCGCGTACAGATGCCTGCGCTTCGATTATCTCGCCGGCGCTCGTAACCGGCCTGAGTCCCGAACGCTCGAGTTCGTGCGCATCGAAGCCGGCCGCGCCGCGCGCCAAAAGCTTCAGCTCATCTGACGCCTCGGGGTATCCGGCGGGAATCTTCACCATGAATCGGTCGAGCTGCGCCTCAGGCAGCGGATACGTGCCTTCATACTCGATTGGATTTTGGGTTGCGCACAGCATGAACGGGGACGGCAAGTCGATCGCCACGCCGTCGATCGTGACGTGCCGTTCCTCCATCGCCTCTAGAAGCGCGGACTGCGTCTTCGGCGGCGTGCGGTTGATTTCGTCGGCCAAGATGATGTTCGCGAAGATCGGACCGCGCCGCGTTACAAAGTCCGTCGTCTTCGGATTGAAGACCGTCGTGCCGACGACGTCCGCCGGCATCAAGTCGGGCGTGAACTGAATGCGTCGAAAATCAAGACCGGCGAGAAGCGCGAACGCCCGAACGAGCAGCGTCTTGCCGGTGCCGGGAACACCCTCGATGAGTGCATGTCCGCGGCCAAACAAGGCAATCTGCAGCGCAAAGACGTTTCGCTCGACACCGACCATTACGGTCTGAAATGCGCCCATGATGCGTTCGGACAACGAACGAACGCTTTGCGTCACCGCTGAAACCCTTTTTGCAGTCGCGATGAAAGGACGCCGGCCCTTAAGAGGTCCGCCTGCGTTGGATGCTCGAGGTGAGTGAGCCGGTCCACTTCCGCGACGTCACTTTGCGAGCGTCCCGGCGCGATGCGCGCAAGAACCTCGGAGACCGGGGCACGATCCGAGAGGCCGACCGACGCTCGCACGCGACGCAGGGCAAAATCGGCGCGATCGTG
>JAFARW010000164.1 GCA_019245275.1 Vulcanimicrobiota bacterium | reverse complement strand
TCAGCCATCGCGCCGACGAATCCCATCCCACCCGGAACGCTGTCGAGTTCCGACGCAATCATCCCATCATCGGTCAGGATCAAGTCGGGGCGAATGACGGCCGGCAACTCGCTCTTGAAGCGATTCTGGCGCGAAAGACGGACGATGTGCTCCGGTTTGCCTTGATCGAGATATTCGGCGATGAACGACGGGGCAGTGCCGCGTGCGCTGCGGATGTAAAGCGCATTGAGCGCTTTATAGAATGCGAGCAGGTCATTGCCGATCCGCAAGATCTTTTCGTAGGTTGCCTGAGACAAAGCGAACGGCTCGGGAGCTACGCGCCACGGTACTTTTGCTTCGTCGCCTGCGACTTTGAAGAGACCGGGGGAAACCGTTTCGTAGAGGAAACGGGCTTGCTCACGAGCCGTGAGATCGGGTTGAAACGCGGTACAGCCCATTACTTACAGCTACAACAGCCTTCGGGTATCTTCGATGAGTTGAATGCGATATAGCGGCGGCGCATCATGCTCTACAATACCCACTCTGCGCCCGGAGTTGCACGCTTCGATGCTTCGACATCGCTCAGCACAGGCGTGCTCCGGGTGACAGTGTTATTTGACGACGATTGCTCCAGGCGTCAGGATGGCCGCTTCGACGACCACACGCTGCGCACGCATGATCAGCGTCAGATGCAGTGTGCCTGCCATTCCAAGGCGCGCGAGCGAGACGTCCTCGATCACGCGCGAGGGGTCATCGCCGGTCAAGAACGAGAGCGGTGCGGTTTGGCCGAATGATCCGCGCGGCGAACTGTAGGTCTCCTGTACGTTCGCGATCGTGTCGCGGCCGTCGGCGCTGCGCGTCGCTGAAAGGACGCAGTAGCTGACAGTCACGGGCAAGCCGGTAACATTGAGCGTTTCTCGCGAGCAGTGGCTCTGCGGCTGTGCGGCAGCGGGAACGAGCGCGCTGAGCCACAAGAGCAAAGTTATGCCGGCGGTTTTTGTAGTCACGAAAGCAGCCCTCACATGAAAGACAACGGCTGACCGCCAATAAATGTTGCGCCCACGCTACCCACGGACCTGTAAATCTAAATGATAGATCTGATTGCGCTCGACCTTGACGGCACGCTGCTTGACTCGAGCGGCGAAATCAGCGCACGCAACCGTCGTGTGATCCGCGCCGCTCTGGAGAACGGCATCCGAATCGTTCTCGTGACGGGGCGTGGCGTCGCAACGCCGATCCGCATCGCGCGCGAGCTTGGACTCAATCTACCGATCATCTGCTGTCATGGCGCACTAACGAAAGACTTCACCGCGAACCGGACGCTCGGCCACATCCCGGTGCCCTTGCAATATGCGAAGCCGATCATTGAATTCGGCGAGCAAAACGCACTCTCGCTCGCGATCTACGTTGAGGAATCGTTTTACTGGCTCGAAGGGGACCGAATGCTCCATGAAGATGTCGTTAGCCCGAGCTGGCAGAGCGTCAAAAGTTTCTCCGATGTGCTGCACGTCGCGCCGACGCTGATCCGTTTCTTCGGCGACCATTCGATCGATCTCACCGTGCGACAATTCAGCGATTGGCCACTCCGCTTCAGGCACGAAGCGTGGGAAAACTTTCCCGAGTGTGCGATCACGAGTAATGAGGCCGGCAAGCGCGAAGCGCTCCTGCGGCTTTGCGCTGATTTCCAGATTCCGGCTGAACGCGTGATGGCCGTCGGCGACTCGCGTAACGACCTGCCGATGCTGCGTTGGGCCGGGATCGGAGTGGCGATGGGCAATGCACCGCCGGAAGTTCGCGAATCTGTTCGTTACGTGACGGCGCGCAATGATGAAGATGGCGTAGCGGAAGCGATCGAGCGGCTTGCGCTAAAACCGCCGCGCGGGGAGAAGAAGTCGGCGTGAACGTTCGCGTGCGAAGCTTTGCACGAATTCGCGAGCTGATCGGCAGCGATTCGCAAGCGCTGGACGTCCCGCAAGGTGCAACGGTCGAAACCGTCTGGAGCGCAATCGCGGAACGTACCCCTACACTATCCTCGCTGAGCAGCTCGGTGCGGTTCGCGCTCAATGGCTCGATCGTAGAACCGAGCGTCAAGCTCAAGGACGGCGACGAAGTCGCGCTCTTGCCACCGAGCAGCGGCGGTTGATGATCCGCTTAAGCGCTGACCCGATTGACAGCGGCGCGATCGCGAAAGCCGCCCGTTCGGAAGGTTTCGGCGCGGTCGTTCTCTTTGAAGGCATCGTTCGCAGCGCCGGTGAGCGCGGCAAAGCGGTGCGCGAATTGCACTATGAAGCCTACTCCGAACTCGCGGCCTCAGAGATGGAACGCATCGCTGAAGAAGTCCGCGCGCGATGGGGACCGTGTACAGTTGCAATGCAGCATCGGATCGGAACGGTGCCGGTGGGCGAGACGAGCGTCGCGGTTGCCGTCGGCTCGCAACACCGCACCGACGCCTTTGAAGCCTGCGCCTACGCGATCGAGCAGATCAAAAGGCGCGCAGCGATCTGGAAACAGGAGCGCTATTCGGACGGATCCGCATCCTGGCTCGAGGTGGTTACAGCCGGAGCCGGCTTCTGAAAGTTGACCTGATTCGAGTACTCTCGCCGGCGGCGGATCTTGCGGTTCTCGTTTATGAAGCCCGGCGTCCGCGAAACGTTTGTGTCGTCGCCGGACACGGCTACTCCAGCTCCAAGCACAATCTCGATTTTCTCTGCGGCTTCTTAGCCGGCCACGGCTTTCAAATCTACAGTCTCGATTTTCCGGGCCACAAGCTCGGTGCAAGCGGCGGCCGTCTTCGGTCCGATGAGGATCTGATTGCCAGCATGCAATCCGTGATTGACCATGCGCGTCAGCAAGGGAACGGGCCGATCTACGCGCTGGGACACAGCATGGGTGCGATGACGGCCTTGCGCACTGCTGCGCGCGACTCGCAAGTTAGCGGAGCGATCGCGATTGCAACCGGCTATGGACGTCCATCGGCGCTCGCCGCCTTGCGTTCGATTGGCGCAACCGATTTTCGCGATTCCTACGTGGACGGACTTACCTTGCCGCAGTTGAGCGAGCATCTCGATGCGGCACTCGACGAAGATCTTCCGAAACTGGCCGGCCGTCCAGCCCTCTATATCGCCGCCGACCGTGACATGATGGTGAGTCCGGCGAGCGTTCGCGAACTGTTCGAACATGCGCCTGAACCCAAGACGCTTCTTACGATCCAAAGTGACCACACGACCGCTGGTGACGCATCGCGCGCACCTGTTTTGCAATGGTTGAACGAGCGCCACCCCCGATGATGCCGCGGCGCTACAGCCGCCATCTCTTGATTCCGGAAGTCGGACTCGAAGGCCAGCGCCGGCTGCTTTCGGCGCGCGTGCTATGCGTGGGTGCGGGCGGGCTCGGCTCTCCGGTCTTATCGTATTTAGCCGCGGCCGGCATCGGGCGTCTCGGCGTGGTCGATGACGACGTCGTTGATGAAACAAATCTGCAACGGCAAACGCTTTTCACGACAGCCGACATCGGGCGCCGCAAGGTAACCGTTGCAGCGGAGCGCTTAAGCGCGATGAATCCGCATGTTGCGGTCGATCCTTTCCCAGTGCGCCTTGATGCGAGCAACGCGCGCGATTTGGTCCGACCGTACGATGCGGTGATCGATTGCACCGATCGCTTTTTGTCGCGCTACCATATCAACGATGCTTGCGTCCTTGAAGGGAAGCCGGACATCTACGGCTCGCTCTTTCGATTCGATGGACAAGTTACGGTTTTCAATCTCAACGATGGCCCGTGCTATCGCTGCCTCTTTCCGACTCCGCCGCCGCTCGAAATGGTCCCAACCTGCGCCGAAGGCGGCGTTCTCGGCGTCTTGGCCGGAATTGTCGGCGCGTTTCAAGCGAATGAGGCGCTCAAGGCGATTTTGCGGATCGGCGATCCGCTCGCCGGCAGATTGCTCCTCATCGAAGCTTTGAGCGGATCGACGCGCGAGGTTCGCTTTACACGAGATACGGAATGTGCGGTATGCGGCCCACAGCGATCGATCGACGACGTCGTGAACGTCCATCTAGAAGAACCACCGCCGCCGGATGTCCCTGAAATCGAACCCGACGCGTTGCGTGACGCACTGGCAACAGCAACGTTGCTTGACGTGCGCGAGCCGCATGAGGTCGTACTCGGAACGATCGAGGATTCCGTACACATTCCATCTTCGCAGTTGCAAGCGCGGATACACGAGCTTGACACCGCACAGACATACATCGTCGCCTGCCGCTTAGGTCAGCAGTCTCGCTGGGCCGTCCGTACCTTGCAAGACGCCGGTTTTGGCAAGCTGCTCCATTTGCGAGGCGGCTTGCTCGCCTATGCTGCACATGACGCCCAACTCGCGATTTTCTGATGAAACTGACACAGACCGATTTACCGGACGTCAAGGTAATCGAGCCCGATGTTTTCGCGGATGCGCGCGGCTACTTTCAAGAGGCGTTTTCGCAAGACAAATATCGCGCGCTCGGTATCGACGCGACCTTCGTTCAAGACAACGTTTCGTATTCGCGAAAAGATGTGCTGCGCGGAATGCATTACGATCCGCGAATGGCTAAGTTAGTCTACGTTGTTTACGGCCGGGTTTACGATGTCGTTGTCGACAACCGGGCGGGAGCGCCGACGTTCAGGCGGTGGATTGCGGTCGAACTGAGCTCGGAGAACCACCGTCAGGTATTTGTTCCCGCCGGTTTCGCGCACGGTTTCCTGACGTTGAGTGACGAGGCGATCGTCGTCTACAAACAGACGGCGCCTTACGATCCGGCTTCAGAAGGCGGCATCAGTTGGCGCGATCCGCAGGTTGCAATACGCTGGCCGCTGGACGGCCGGACGCCAATTCTTTCAGCCAAAGACGAAGCGCTTTGATGGATCTTCGACGGTTCGGGGCCGCGGGCGTCGAGGTGGCGCGCATCGGCCAAGGCACGTGGGAATTTCCTGAGGCTGGTGCGCGGCTGCGTGAAGCGAAAGCCGCATTACGCCGCGGCATCGAGCTCGGCATGACGCACATCGACACCGCTGAGATGTACGGCGCAGGGCGAGTGGAGCAAATCGTCGGCGACGCGATTACAGGCATCGACCGTTCATCGATCTTTTTGACGACCAAAGTGCTGCCGTCGAACGCTTCGTTTCAGAAAACGATCGCCGCGTGCGAACGTTCACTGCGCCGTCTTCGCACCGACTATCTGGATCTCTATTTGTTGCATTGGCCCGGTTCTTTTCCAATTACCGAAACGATGGCGGCGCTCGAGCGTTTGGT
>JAFARW010000033.1 GCA_019245275.1 Vulcanimicrobiota bacterium | reverse complement strand
CAGGGACACGCACGCGCGTATGCTCGGTATTATTTTGGCGAGTTCTCGGCGGGCCGTTATGAACGGGCCTCTCGCGTCATCGTTGACAGCAGCTTTTCGCGCGACGAGCTGCTCGCATGCACGCGAGTCGATCCGGCGTGCGTCGACGTCGTGCATCCCGGCGTTGCAAGCGACTACTTCTCGCTTGTACGGGCGCCCAAAAATCATCCGTTCATTCTCGCGGTCGGGACGATCGAACGCCGCAAGAATCTTGAGGTGGTGATCCGCGCGCTTCCGGGGCTCGACCGCGAAGTGCGTCTAGTTGTGGTCGGCCCGGGCACGGACTATGAAGGATGTTGTCGAGAAATCGCTTCGCAACTGAACGTTGCCGACCGGATCGATTGGCGCGGCTATATCCCGCGCTCCGCGCTATTGGATCTTTTTACCCGCAGCGCTGTCGTCGCGGTTCCATCACTTTACGAAGGGTTCGGCTATGCCGCTGCGCAGGCGCTGTGCGCCGGTACACCGGTGATCGTTTCCGATGCGCCGTCGCTTGTTGAGGTCGTTGATGGTCGTGCGCCGATCTTGCCGGCTGAAGACGCATCGGCGTGGGCCGACCAGTTACGCGCGATGATTTCGGACGGTCATACAGCCGAAAACCACGCGCGCGAGGTGCGCCCCGACGCGATAACGCGTTTTAATTGGCGCATCGCCGCAGCACAAACATGCGACGTCTACGATAAGGCGCTAAACGCTTAGCTCTAGCCCTAGTAAACTGGGGAGCCGGGCGCCCCGGGCGCGACGCTGCCGTCGTCCGGTGCAAAAACTAATCGAAGCGGATAACTTGAACCTGCTTCAGGCATCGTCTCGATCGTAACGCGAATGTAGCCTTTTGCTGGAACTGTGTACTGTCGCACTTTGTAGCGAGAGAACGCGGGAACACCGTGCGATTGGACGAGCACGCCGTCGATTAAATACGTTCCCGTTGCGCGGCCGCCGCGTGGATTCTCGTAAATCGCAATCGCTTGCGGACTGCGAGTCGGATTGACGATCTTGACTTGAAAGGATTGCTGAACGCCGTAGTCGCCGGAAAGCGCCTCGCCGTGCAGCATGTTGGGCAACGGCAGCTGTCCGACTGGTAATTCTAAGTAGGAATCCGTCGTATTCCAAAGCGCGGGGAGATAGAACCGCGGAACTTCGTAGACGCCGCGAGCGTGACGCACGGTGCTGCTCAACAGGTCTTCACTTGCGAGCGAAGCATCGGGCGAGTCGCTCGCATTCTGTGCGAAAAGAGCTAAATGCACTGCGGAGCCGTTCAGCACGCGCAGCTGCAAGAGGTTACTGACGACCGAATGTGCCGGCATCGCTTGTTCGACCAAGTTAACGGAGCTGTTCGGCGGGATCATCACGAGCGCGCCTTCATTCTGCATGAGCCGGGAAAGGAAGCGCTGCGTTGAGATGTGACCGACTTCCATCTCGTTGGCTCCCGGGCCGGCACTGCCGCTAATGAATTGCACGACAGCCGGCGCGTTCGATGTGTTCTCCGCGCGGAGCACGATGCGGCGATCGAGCTGCCCCGGCGGATTGTAGTGGAAGTACAAGAACCGCGACGGCACGTCGCGTTGCAAATCCGCGGTAAAGAGGACGCCGTTTTCGAGGAGCGTTTCGGGGTAGTCGCTGACCATCAGGGAGTTCGGCGAAATCGGGGGTGCGGCGTCGTTGTAGACACGCACGTGCGTCGTTCCCTCGACGGTGATCATCCCATCGGCTTGCAAGATCACCGGCACGTCCACATTGGTAACATCATCTTGTCCCAACGCGCGGCTGACGGCAAGGTCGTCGGGCGGTGCGATGATCGTTGCGCCCGGTCGCGGTCGCGCCGCTCTTGCCGCTGCGGCAGCCGCAAGTTCGCGAATAAAGCCGACGCTCGCCGGATTGCCTGTCACGTGAATCGACGTGCCATCGGCGATCGCGCCCGCGGTGTAAGCGACGCGCACCGGAACGTCACGACTGATGCCGCGCGCATCTTTGATCGTCACGATCGTTACGCCGATCGCTTTTCCGCTTAACGTTATCGTGCGCGAGCCCTGATCGATCGTGGCCGCAAGCAGATTCGGATCGGCGACGGTGACTATCGCATCTCCGAAGACGCCGGAGGCGCGCAGTTGCGTCGTTCCGCCTACCGCAACGCCGGCTGCAGGCGGGTCGACGGTGATCGGGACGGGAGTTGCTCCCGGCGATGGGGATGCGGCGGGTGGCGTCTGCGTTCCCGAGGGTGCCGGCGTCGGGGTTTCCGTTTGTGCAAGCGGCGCGCCCGCTACGCCAATGCACAGCGCAACGGCAAAAAGCGCGCCGAGTAAACTCGCGCGACGCACGCTAGAGCGCCGTTCCTACGCTATCTTCGCGTCCGGACGAACGGCCGAAGCGAGCAACGTCTTATAGCCAACGCTGGGAAAGAGCACGGTGACTAGGTCCTTTTCCGCTCGCTCGACGGTACCTTGCCCCCACTTCGGATGGAAGACGGTATCGGCTATCCGGTAGCTCGAGTCCGTCGCGTCGCTCAAACCCCGCAGGCAGTTGTCGCATGCGCCGCAGTTTCGCGCTTCGAAGTCCTCGCCGAAGTAGTTGAGGATGAAGCGGCGGCGACACGATGTCGTCTCGGCATACTGCAGCATCATGGCTAGTTTGCTCTGGTCGTACGACTTCTTCGTCTCGTAGCTCGCGAGGTTCAGCACAAGGTCGCGGTTCTTTAGTGCCGCTTCCGTTAAAGCATATCTCGAGCGGGCGCGCGTCTCGATAAACCCAGACTTCTTAAGCAACGCTAAGATGACTTTGAGCTTGGTCAAGGGCAGCTGCGAAATCTTGCGCAGGTCGGTCATTGAGACACCGCCGGTCTGCCCGGCAAAATATTCCAACGTTCCAAAGATCTTTTGAACCTCTTCGACGTCGGGGTATTTGCCGGTCAAAAAGTAATTTTGAACGCGCGTATCGCTCATCCGATAAACGAGGACGCAGCGTGACTGTAGGCCGTCACGTCCGGCGCGTCCGGCTTCCTGCGTGTATGCTTCTATCGAGCCCGGCAGATCGTAGTGGACGACAAAGCGGATGTTCGGCTTATCGATGCCGAGCCCGAACGCATTTGTCGCGACGACCGCGCGAATTTTCTCATCCATGAAGAGTTCGTGGACGCGGATGCGGTCGTGCTTCTGGAGCTTCGAATGATACACGGCCGCCGGAATGCCGAGCATCTCCTCGCAATACCGTTGCACGTCGAGCGCGTTCTTGATCGTCGCCGTGTAGATGATGCCCGTACCTTCAAGGTCGTTTTCGAAGAGGGACTTGAGCAGTTTGAGCTTGTGCGATTCGCTCTCCGCCCGACGCACTTCATAGCGCAGATTCGGGCGATCGAAACCCTTTACGACCGGTTTGACCTCCGGGATGCCGAGCTGGTGTAGGATATCTTCGCGTACTGCCGGGGTCGCGGTCGCTGTTAAGGCTAGGACGGTGGGGTGCCCGAGCCGCTCGATGATCCCGCCCAATGCCAAATAGGCCGGCCGAAAATCATGCCCCCAGTGGCTGATGCAGTGTGCCTCATCGACGACAAAAAGCGGCACACGCAGCGACTGTAAGAGCGCCACGAATGACTCATCCTCTAGTTTTTCCGGCGTAACGAAGGAGATCTTGATCTTCCCGCCCCGCAGGCGTTCGAGCGAGGTCGCTTCCTGATCGTCAGAGAGCGTTGAGTTGAAAGCGACGACGTCTTCGATGCCGAGCTCGCGCAACATATCGCATTGATCTTTCATCAACGCGATCAAAGGGCTGACGACAACGGTCGTTCCCTCCAGCAATAACGCCGGCAGCTGGTACGTCAAACTCTTGCCGGCGCCGGTCGCTAAGATCGCAAGGCTATCCTGCCCTCCGACGACGCGGCGCACGACCTCTTCCTGGCCCGGCTGAAAAGATTCAAACCCGAACCTCTGATGAAGCTCTAACCGAAGATCCAATGCAGTCATCCCGCTTAACTATAAGCGCTGTTCATGAGCCGCTTCTGTGTTTGATAAGAGAAGCGCAACTCTTCAGGGTTATACCCGCGCTCCACTCTCATAAACGTGTGGAGAAACCGCCCGGTTGCACCTTCCACAAGGGGCCGTGAAGATTCTAAGCAACTTTGAGGGTTGAACTAAAAACGATGTCCCTCTATCGCACCTGGCGGCCAAAGACATTTAGCGAGCTCGTCGGCCAAGACGCCGTCGTGCACACGCTAACCAGCGCGCTCGAGACTGGGCGGCTGGCTCACGCCTACCTTTTTTCGGGTCCGCGCGGCTCGGGCAAGACGTCTGCCGCGAAAATCTTGGCTCGGTGCTTCAACTGCCAAAAAGGCGTAACCGCGACCCCTGACAACACGTGCGAGAACTGTCTTGCAATCTTGAACGGAACCGCAATGGACGTCATCGAATTGGACGCCGCGAGCAATCGCGGTATCGATCAGATCCGCGACTTGCGCGAAGCGGTTCAGTTTGCACCGACGATGATGCGCAAGAAAGTGTATATCATCGATGAAGCGCACATGCTGACCAAAGAAGGCGCCAACGCATTCTTGAAGACGCTTGAGGAGCCGCCGGAGCATGCGGTATTCATCCTCGCGACTACCGAGCCGGAGAAGCTCCCGCCGACGATCCTCTCGCGCTGCCAGCGCTACACGTTCCGGCGGATCTCAGTCCCAGTAATGATGGAGCGCATGCGCCAAATCGCGGCCGGCGAGAAGATCACGATCGATAATGACGCGCTTGCAGCAATTGCGTATCGCGCCGACGGCGGCTTGCGCGACGCGCTGACGATGCTCGAGCAGGCAGCTGCATTTGCACAAGGTCAGGTGACGGCTGAAACGATCGATGTAGCGTTCGGCGCTACCGGCCGCACGTACGCCACGCAAATTTTGGATCAGGTAATGGCGCGCGATGCAAGTGCCGTACTGAAGACGATCGACGAAGCAAGTGACGGCGGCGCCGATCTGCAGGTCTTGATGCGCACGCTAATCGCTGAACTTCGCAACATGCTCGTGGCGCGCATCGACCCAGATCTCTTGGCGCAGGATGTGCCGGCGGAGGATCTCCAGGCCGCCGTGCGCCGCGCCGGCAAGACGACTCAAGCGCAGGTGATCCGGGCCGTACGTCTTTTAGCCGAAGCGCTCGCGACCGCGCGCGCTTCAGGACACCCGCGGCTCGAGCTCGAGAGCGCCTTGTTGCGCTTTATCCTGATCGGTGAGGACTCGACGCTCGACGCGCTGGCGGCGCGCGTGAGCGCACTCGAGGAAAGAAAATCGCCAAGTCCGCCGTCGCCGGACCGCCCATTGGAACTCCCAAAAAGCGCACCCGCAAAAAAGTCTGAACCGCCGGCAATCACAAAAGAAGCCTTGCGCAATTCGCCCGCGTCGTTGCAGAAAGTGAAGTCGAGTTGGAACGCAGTTCGCACGCGAATTGAGGCCGAGGATCAGCCGCTTGCGGCGCCGCTTTCACACGCCGTTCTGGAGGCGCTCGATGACGGTACGCTCACCATCCGGCTTACCCAAGACTATGAAGCCGACATTCTACGCGATCGCAAAACGCTGATCGAGGAGGCGCTTGCAGACGTTCTCGGCGCGCCGATGCGCGTAAACATCGCCGGACGTCGGAAGAGCCGCGGCCCAAGCGTCGAGACAGAAGTTTCGGATGCGAGCGCGGCGGATGATCCCGTCGATCTGCTGCAATACGCAAGCGAACGGATCCGCTGACCGATGAATCAAGCGCGGCTTATGCAGCAAATGCGCAAGATGCAGCAAGAGATGAGCAAGGCGCAGGAAGATCTGGCGAACACGATCGTAACCGGAGTGGCGGCGGGCAACGCCGTGACGGTCGAGATGACCGCCGACTACCGCGTGAAGCGGGTGACCGTCTCAAAGGGCACGGTCGACCCGCAAGATGTTGAAACGCTCGAAGATTTGATCGTCGTCGCATTCAACGACGCGTTGCAGAAGGCGCGCGCCGCCTCGGAAGCGCGCATGGGTTCACTGACCGGCGGCCTAACCATTCCCGGCCTTTCGTGAGCACGGCCAGCAGCGAATCGCACACGGCGCAAAGCGACGAACCGAAGCGACGTGCCGGTTCGATTGCCGGACCGGTCTTATCGCTGATCAATGAGTTCAGCAAACTTCCGACTGTTGGCCCGAAGACTGCGGCGCGGCTCGTCTTTTATCTGCTGAACCGTCCGCGAGCCGAAGCGCAAGCGCTTGCCGATGCAATCGTAGCTATTAAAGATCGCGTTCGGATCTGCTCGCGCTGCTTTTCAATTACCGAAGAGGACCCGTGTCCGTTCTGTACGGATCCGCGACGGGATTCGCAAGTGATCTGCGTTGTCGCCGAAGCGAAGGACATCTTCGCGTTGGAACGGACCTCCGCATACTCGGGTCGCTACCACGTCCTCGGCGGTTTAATCTCGCCGATGGACGGCGTCGGACCGGCTCAGTTGCATGTCAAGGAACTCGTCGAGCGCATCGGCGCGGAGCAACCGCACGAAATTATCCTGGCTACGAATCCAAATGCGGAAGGGGAGGCGACGGCGATTTACTTAGCGCGGCTGCTTGCGCCCCTTGGCGTCAGCGTGACGCGGCTCGCCTACGGCCTGCCGATCGGCGGCGATTTGGACTACGCTGACGAGGTGACGCTGACCAAGGCGCTTGAGGGTCGGCGGGCTCTCTAAGGAACCTCTGATTGAGTCCCGCGCGGCTCATCCGCGGCCGCTTTTTGCTGATTTCAGCGTTCCTGCGGCGGCCACAATGCGCTGCATTGCGTCCGTCCTCGGGCCTTGAACTCAACAAAAATCGACACGCGGCTGAACCACGGAGACTCAATCAGAGGTTCCTAACCCTCGACGAGCCCCAGACTTTGTGATACAAAGTTACCGTGACTGAGCTCGAACGAGCGCTGGCAGACATCGCCGAGGTCCGCGAGCGGCTCGCCGTGGCGCAACGCTTTCGCGGCTACTCTGCCCTCGCGGCCGCGATCAGCGGTCTCTTCGCGGTCGTCGCGGGGGCTGTTCAGGCCTTGCTGATCGGGACTCCGGCAAACGCGCATGATGGCCGCGTCTACTTTGCAATCTGGTTTGTCTGCTGCGCTGCCTCGGTCGCCGTCAACTACGGTGCAATCGCGCAGTGGTTCGTCAACGACGCCTCGGCGCGTGAAAGATGGCAGACGCGCACCGTCGGCTTGTCGATCCTGCCGGCCGTCATCTTGGGTGCGGCGCTTTCATTTGGGGTTTTGCGCGTTCAGGAGTTTAGTTTGCTGCCGGGCGTCTGGTTTGGGTGCTATGGCGTTGGTCTCTTTGCATCGCGCTTGACCGTTCCGCGCGCGGTTCTTCCAATCGCGGGTGCGTTCGTTGCGATCGGCGCCGCGTTGTTGTTTGCGCCGCCATCGCTGAGTCTTCAGTGGTGGATTCCGGCGGTCGGATTCGGGATCGCGCAACTGATGATTGCTGTTTTGGTGGCTCGTGAACGCGTTCGCTAATCTGGAAAAAATCTTCCACGAACGCGGCCGTCTCGCGATCTGCAGCGCGCTGGTCGCTGAGGATGCCGGCCTCTCATTTCGCCAGTTGCAATCGGCCTGCGAACTCACCGACGGCAACCTCAACCGCCACTTGCATGCGCTATCCGAACTCGGAATTATTGAGATGTCGCGCAAAACGGGTCAAGGCCGGCCACAGACGGTCGTGCGGATTACCGAGCGTGGCCGCGATCGTTTTCTAGCGTACATCGACGCGCTTGAGGAAATCGTTCGGCGCGTGCAGGCAGTAGCGGACGGCGAGCGACCAGCTGCGCGTCCGGCGCGCCTGCTTCCGGAGTAAGAAATGTGGCGCTGGGTCGGCTTTGCGCTATGCGTTGTGCTGCTCTGCGCATCTGCGTACGCATCCGCCGGCGTCGGCACGGTCCGTCCGGGGACGACGATCGTGCACGACGATTTCACCTACACGGTCGAGCGCGTTGCAGCGCACGCTGAGAAATCCAGCGAGATGTACGAGGTGACCCTACGCGTTGAAAACCGTGCGAAGCGGGTGCCGTATTTGTGGCAAGATGCGATCGCATACGTTGTCGACGAGCACGGACACAAGTATCATCCGATCTCGCGCGGCACTTTGAAACTGGCGGCCGGCTCAAAGGCATGGGTGCACCCACGTTTTCGTCTGCCGCAGCAAGTGCGCAAACCGACGTTACGGTTCTGGGATAGTGTCTTTATGGGCGATGTCTTCGACGGCGTGCAGTATGCGCGAACTGCCGTCGCACTCTACTGACGCGTAATCTGATCTCCGATGCTGAGGCCACCCGGCTTAGCGACGTCACAGTAGATTCCCAAGCAGGTATCGCGATGCTGCGTGATCGCGCGTAAGATGTTCGGATCAGATCTTCCGGTCGTCAGGTCGTAGGTCGGCGTCACGCAGCGCTCGATCGGCTTACGAACGCGCAGCTCGACGGTTCCGATTCTGAGTGTCGCGCCGACTAGATCACCTTCCGCTTCGTTGAATTCGACTGCTGCGTTGGCGAACAGATTCGGGCGAAAGCGAAGCGGCTCGAGCCGATAACCGACCAAATCCGATGCCTCCTCGAGCCAGCGATCGACGATCAGCGAAATCGAGGCGCAATCGAAGTAGTGGGGTTGATTGGACTGCGGCTCGACTATGACTCCGGCTTGCGCCGCAAACGACTGCGCCCGCTCGATCGCAGCGGTCGTGTGAAGCAGGTTGTGCTCTTTACCGCGATAGGGCTTGTTGAGGCGGGCATGACCTTCTCGAACGATCAGCGCTTGTGCGCGATCGCCGGGAATGCCGTCTTCGTTCAGCTGCACGTCGCGTAACTCGACAGCGGCCAGACTCTTGATTGGATAACGCCAGATCGAGCGCAGCGTCCCAATGATTGGCATCGTCACTTCCAGGTTAGTCAAGGAGCTCGATGGACCCTCAAGAAAGCGCGCCTCGTCGATGGCATCTGAAATTCCCGCCATTTTGAGACCGCTCTCATTCGGCGAGTTGCTCGATCGTGCCGTAACGCTGTTCGTCCGCAACTTTTGGCTCTTGTGCGGACTCGGAGCGATCGTCTACCTGCCGCTAACGCTGGTCCAGTCGTTCATGGGTGACTTTTGGTTGCAGTACCTGCAGTTGATGAATCGCATCCTGACATCGGGCGGCAAAGCACCGAACGTTCCGGCCAATACGGCCATGATCGCCCGCATGAACGCGATCAGCTTGCTCGAGATCATCGTGTGGGTTGTCGCCGCACCGCTCGCTGCGGCCGCATTGGCGCACGCCGCCTCGCGTCTCGTCACCGGCGAATCCACTTCCTTTCGGGAATCGCTGCAGCTTGCGCTGCAGCGCTGGGGCAACGTGCTGCTTTTCGGAGTGCTCTGGGCCGTCTTGTTGGGGGTAGTGTTCGTCGCCGGCTATCTCGCTCTGGTGCTTTTTGGACTGTTCGCGTTTCTGGTCGTGCGCTCGATCGCACTCGGCATCATCTTCGGTGGCATCTTCTTGCTCGCGTGGCTTGTGATCTTGGTGATCGCGGTAATCGCCGGGGGCGTCGGGTTTGCGACCTTGATCGTCGAGCCTGTGAACGCTCTTCGCGCTTTCGCTGCCGGCTTGGAACGAGCGATCAATCGCGCGGTAGTGTGGCGATCGCTTGTCGTCGGCCTCCTCTATTTTGCGGTGGCATTTGGCTTTTCAGCCGTCGCCTATGCCGCGGGATTCGGCTTGCTCTTTCTGTTGCATAGCGGCATTCCGTTGATGATCCTGATTGGCGTAACATCCGTCGTGCAATTTGGTTTCAGCTTGCTGATCATCGTGCTTTACTACTACGACTTGCGCGTG
>JAFARW010000119.1 GCA_019245275.1 Vulcanimicrobiota bacterium | reverse complement strand
GAGCCGGTCACATCGGTAGGCGGCATCGTGAACTCGGCGCCGCGGACTTTGATACGTTCGTAGTCGGCCTTGACATCATCGCTGAAGAACATCACAGCGGGCTGGCTCTGTTGAAAGATGGCCTGCTGATACGCTTTGGCAGCCGGGTTATCGTTGAGCGCTAACTGCAGCTGCGTCCCCTCAGGCTCCTCGGATGAGACCACGGTGAGCCAGCGGTAGCCGCCCTGACCGACGTCGGTCTTTTTGACAAAGCCGAGCACGTCGGTGTAGAAGCGCAGAGCTTTTTCGTGGTCATCCACGTACACACTGGTCAACTTGATCTTCACTGGTTCCCTCCGTTGTAACGGTTCGGAAAAAAGGTCCGCCGAGTTTTCAGCGGACCTTTGAAAGTTGCGGGGGCGAGATTTGAACTCGCGACCTTCGGGTTATGCATACTACTTCGGCTTTCGCCGCTCCATCGTTACTCGATGGATTCGTAGTCTGGACTTTCCCTTCACCCTCCTCTGGTGAGGCGGGTGCCTGCCATCAAGTCTCTACACCGTCCCCATCGGCATTGCCGAAAGGGCTTGGTTCGGGATTACCCTGCTAACGGCTTCCCCGAGTTTGACAGGTGTTCTCACAGAAATTTCTTCCTGTGAAGCCCCTTGCGCAATCAAATTCCAAGCGTCACGGTAAGCAGCTGACCGAGGTCTTCGTTGACGCTTGTCAGTTTCGACCATGTGGATCTCACTGCCGAAACTGATGAACACATTGACCGGATAGACGTAGAAAATGTTCTTTTCCAGCAGATACACCAAGGCGAAGTCAAAGTCCGAAAGCCGATACACCTCCCGAACCATTTGCCGTCGATTTGTTTTTGTTCGTCTGTTATCGACGACATAGTTCTGGCTCGGAGCATCGAGCCACCCGTACTTTACTTGAACCTTGATGAAACGGCCGTCGACGTCGAAGACGAGGTCGTATGGAAGATTGTCTCCGAAAGGTCGGAGCACGCCCCACCCACGCTTTAGTCCTTCAAGCGTCGCGGCTTGTTCCGCTATGTCACCACGGTGTTTTGTATTCATTATTTTGATTGCGGCGTGTTGAGCCCGACGAGCTACCGGACTGCTCCACCCCGCGTCGCGGTCAGTACGGCAAGCCCCGGGATTCTACCTGTGGGCGCAGGCGCGTTTGCAAATCGTCGGCAAAGACTTTATGCGTCGTGAATGAGGACCAACAAGGGAGCGCCTTCCTTAGCGCCCTGCGGCGACTCCCAAAAGTACAGCTGCATTGCCATCTCGAGGGAAGCGTGCGAGCGGCGACTTTTGCGGAGTTGGCTAAGCGCTACGGCGTTCCGACGGAGTATCGTCCCAAAGGCGCGGAGCCGCACGACACGACGGTGCGGCCGGTCACTTCGATCTATCATTTTAGCGGCTTCCAAGAGTTCTTGTTCAAATTTGCTGCGGTATGTCGCTGCTTGCAGCAGCCGGCCGACTACGCGCGAGTCTTAAGCGAGTATGCGCAAGATGCAATTTTGAATGGCGTTATGTACGCCGAGCTGTTCGTCTCGCCGCAGACCTGGCGTTTTTTTCACAAGAGCCTCGACGTGGATGAGGTTTTTACTCAACTACAAACTGCGGCGGCCGGCATCGAAAGAAACGGCGGCCTGAAGATCCGCTTTATCTGCGATCTAACGCGCAACTTCGGCGTCGGAGATGCGCTTGAGACAACGCACCTTGCGCTAAAAATGCGCGATCGCGACGTTATCGCGATCGGGCTCGGCGGCAATGAAGCGGACTTTCCCGCCCGTGACTTTGAAGAGCCGTTCCGCATCGCGAGAGAAGGTGGCTTGCATGCCGTCGCGCATGCCGGCGAGGCCGACGGCTCAGACAGTGTTCGGGGCGCGATTCTGATGCTAGGCGCCGAGCGGATCGGCCACGGATTTCGTGCGCTTGACGATCCTAAAGTTCTCAACTTGTTGAAAGACCGCAGCATCACGCTGGAAGTCTGTCCGACGTCCAACTTCCGCACCGGCGTCGTTTCTGAAAATGAAGTTCATCCGCTGGTTGAATTGGATCGCGCCGGCGTTCCCTTGATGATCGACTCCGACGATCCGGCAATTTTCGAGACGGATGTTTCGAACGAGTACACGTATGCGGCTTCCGTTGCGGGCATCGACGCGACGTTGCGATTTGCTCATCGCGCGATTGAGGCATCCTTTGCGGACGAATCGATGAAACACGCGATGACCGAGAAGCTCACACGAGCGAGCGCGGAACTGCTCGGCGCCCGTCGAAGTTAGCAGTCCCCATGCCGCATCACGGTCACTTCGCGGAATCGATCGAAGAGTATCTCGAGACGGTCTACCGTTTGGAACGCGAAGGGCCCGGCGTTACGACTTCGGCTTTAGCGGATTGTCTCGGCATATCGCGCGCCTCTGTTTCCGGGATGCTGAAGAAGCTTGCTACGGCGGGCTACCTCGATTACCGCGCCCGCAGCGAGCCGCGCCTAACGCAAAAAGGCCTGACGATTGCATTGCGCGTGATACGCCGTCATCGCCTAGCCGAATGCTTGCTCACCGATATTCTCGGGATGCGACCGGATGAAGTGCATCACGATGCCTGTATGCTCGAACATGCAATTTCAGATCGCGTTGAAACACAAATGGTGCGCGTTTTGGGCGATCCGAAAATCTGTCCGCACGGGCACCCGATTCCGGTCAACGGCGAGGTGTTGAGTCGCACGCGTCGCCGCGTCGGTTCGCGCTAATAACGCAATGTTGACGCGGCTGCTCGTCGTCGCCAACGTCGTCGTCTTCATCTGGGAGTCATTGACCGGCGCATTTGGGCCGCAGTACGGCTACACGCAAGCCGGCCACACCGTCGTCACCTACGATCCAATGGTCGCGCACGGCGCAATCTACGGACCGGCGATCTTCGGACATCACGAATACTGGCGCGTTCTCTCAGGCGCATTCTTGCACGGCGGCCTGCTGCACATTGCGGTCAACATGTTTGCGCTTTGGCAGGTCGGCTCGGCCGTCGAAGCGATCATGGGAACGCCGCGCATGGCGATCGTCTATTTTGGCTCTGCAATCGCCGCCGGGCTTGCCGCCGCGTACTTCAACTATGGCGAGCCGGTCGTCGGCGCGAGCGGCGCGATCTTCGGTCTCTTCGGTGCGCTCGTCGCGATTGGACTTCGCCACGGAACGCGTGGGAAGGCGCTAATCGCGCAAACCCTGCCGATCATTGTTCTCAACTTGATCATCGGCTTCTCGATCCCGCACATCGCTAATTCCGCGCACATCGGCGGCCTGATCGCCGGTTTCATCTTCGGTTTCCTGATCTACCAAGTGCCGCGTCCGGTCCGCACATATGTAACAGACGCGCAAACCGGCGAATCGCTCGATTCTCAACTTTACGATCGGCAATGATCGCGATCGACGAAGTTTTTGAAACCGGCGGCCCGATCGCATCCGCGATCGACGGCTTCGAATCGCGACCCGGCCAACTGCAGATGGCGCAGTTGATCGAGCGCGGATTTCTCGAAGGCGTGCACACAATTGTCGAGGCCGGCACCGGCGTCGGCAAGTCGCTCGCGTATTTGATTCCCGCGCTGCGCAGCGGCAAGAAGGTCGTCATTTCGACCGGCACGATCGCGCTCCAAGAGCAGCTGTTTAAGAAAGATATTCCACTGGTCGTGTGCGCGCTCAATCAATCCGCGCGCGTTTGCGTCATTAAAGGACGAAACCACTATCTTTGCCGCCAGAAGTTGGATCGCAATCGTGCCGACCGCCTGATCGCATCGTCGGCTACGATGGCTCGGCTTTGGGAATGGGGCGCGGCAACGCAGACCGGCGATCGCGCCGAGCTTGCCTTTCTGCCGCCGGCGCCGGAGTGGGAGCAACTCGACGCCGATGCCGACGATTGCGTCGGCGAGTTCTGCGAACATTTTCGCGATTGTTTCTTCTTCAAGAAGCGCGATGAAGCGAAATACGCCGACCTGGTCGTCGTCAACCACGCGCTCTTCTTCTTGGATCTAGCAATGGGCGGCGGTCTCTTACCGCCGTACGATTTTGTCGTGCTCGACGAAGCGCATCAGTGTGAACGGTGGGCGACGGCGGCTCTGACCGCCACACTCTCGGGCGGCTCGATCGCGCGCATGCTGCGCAAATTGCATCGGACTTACGATCTGCCGAACGACTTCGACGCAGATTTCGATGAAGGCGTCCGCGAGCTCGAATCAACCTTGGCGCGCGTGCCGGGCGACCGTTATCCATTAGCTGCAAACGAAAATCTTTCCGAGCCGCTGGAGCGACTGCGCGCGACGCTCTATCGTCTTGAGAATTGGCTGTACGCGAATTGGCATAACGCGCTGCGACGCCGTCCTGAAAACGACGCCGAGGGCGAACGCCGGCGCGATTTGGCCATGCGGGCGATCCTGGCGCATCTGAATACGATCGAACGCGCGCAGTTCTCCGACGAGCAGTCGATCGCATGGGTCGAGCGAGCCGAGAGCGATGGTCGTTATCAAATCAACAGCGCCCCTTACGACGTCGCCGCCTTCCTGCAAGCTACGCTCTTCGACCGCACGCCGAGCGTCGTGCTGACCAGCGCAACAATCGCGAACGGCCGCTCATTCGAGTTTTTGCGGCGAACGCTCGGGGTTGCGGAATCGCAGGAGCTGCTGGCGCCATCGCCCTTCAATTACAAAGAGCAGACGCGACTGTTCATTGCACCACCGGAGCTCAATCCGAAAGCGCCGGACTTCGCCATTCGCGCAGCGCCTCTCGTTGAGGAATGCCTCGATCGATCCCGCGGTCGCGCCTTCGTGCTGTTCACTTCCTATGCGCGACTGCGTGAAATCTACTCCCTCGTGCGCGAACGCATCCCATATCCGATCCGTATGCAAGGCGAGTTTCCCCGCGCGCATTTGCTCGACTGGTTTCGAACGACGCCGCACGCCGTGCTCTTTGCAACGAACACCTTTTGGGAAGGCATCGACGTCGTGGGCGAGCAGCTGTCGTGCGTGATCGTGGACCGTCTTCCATTCCCATCGCCGGGCGATCCGCTCGTCGCCGCACGCTTAGCGGCAATTGAAGCGCAGGGCGAGAGCAGTTTTGAAACCTACATGATTCCGTCGGCGATCGTGCGTCTAAAACAAGGCTTCGGGCGGCTGATTCGCTCGAAAACGGATCGTGGACTGCTTGTCTGTCTCGATGGGCGCGCTGGGGCTTCGCGTTTCGGACACACGATCATCGACGCGCTGCCGTCCGCGCGTCGCATTCGCGATCTCGAAGAATTGAGCGGCTTCTTTTCCTAAGGCTGGCCGGCGCTAATCTTCTTTCGTTGCCTCGAGTTTCGCGCGTTCTTGCAGTTCATGAACGACGGCCGAGTCGGCAAGCGTCGTGGTGTCGCC
>JAFARW010000036.1 GCA_019245275.1 Vulcanimicrobiota bacterium | reverse complement strand
GTGCATGTAATCGTAAACATTATCCACGAAGCTCAAAACACGCAACGGGTAGTTGACATGTTGCGCCGCTTCAAGCACGCGCCGTCGCAGTCGCGCGTTGCGACCGACGATCGCGATCGCAGCCAGCGGCACTCGCACCTCGCCAAGCGAGCGCATCATCATCTCGAGGGGTCCTATTCCCAAACCGCCGCTCATCATCAAAACGGCGCAGCGATCCGGCGGAAGACCAAGCTGCTTGCGCAGTGCATTCCGATCGGAAGGCGGCTCCGCAAACCCGGAGACGACCGGAATGCCCGCGACGATAACGCGCTCCTTCGGAATTCCTCGCGCGGCCAAGGTGTTGCGCATCTCCGGAGTTGCAACCGCATACGCATCGATATTGCGGTGGATCCAAAATGAGTGGACGACGAAGTCGGTTACGACGCCCACGACCGGTGGAGCGTCCGAAAATTGTTTCTTGTATTCCGACATCACACCGCACGGAAATGCATGCGTGCAAATGACGACGTCCGGCTTGCTACGCTCGATGAGCGTACGCAAGTTGGCGGCGGTAAATTGATGCACCCAGGCGCGGAAGGGTCCGATCTGCGTCGCCTTCTCGGCCCGAGAGTACAGGAAGCGGTACATCTGCGGAATCGTCTTGACCATTCCGATATAACCATCGGATACGACGCGTGATACGATCGATGCCGCGTACTTGTAACAGTTAACGATTTGGCAGGATGTGCTCGGATCGCGCTCTAGTAGCGCCGCACGCACCGCTTCAGCTGCCGCAGTGTGTCCTTCGCCGACGTTGACCGAAAGCAGTAGGACGCGAACTACTCGGCCCTCTCCGGAGGCGATGCCTCTTCCGCGAATGCTTGAAAGTCGTCTAGGATCTCTTGCGCAAGGTTCTCGTCGGTGATCAAAGTGCCAAGTGCGTCCGTGACGGCAAACTCATCCTCCGCTTCGCAGTAGCACACGGCGTACGTCTTTTGCTCCTCGTCCTCGACCAGACCGACGACTTCGTATTCGTGCTGCTTCTGATCGCTTGTCTTGATCACCAGGACATCGCGGAGTTCAAGCGGAGTGCTCTGCGACGATTCGCCGTTGCGAGATGGCATGCGGTTCTCCTATTTTAGGTAGCGCGCTTTATTCGCGTTGTGTTCCGCGAGCGTTCTTGCGAATGCATGGTGGCCGTTGCCTTTGTAGACGTAGTAAAGAAACTGCGAGGGCTGGGGGTGAAAAGCCGCCCAAAGCGACGGGCGTCCCGGATTGGCGATCGGCGTCGGCGGCAAGCCGGCATGTTTATACGTATTGTACGGCGAGTCCACGGCGAGATCTGCGTAGGTGATCTCCGTCTTATGTTCCGGAAACGTGTACTCGATTGTGGCGTCGACTTCTAACGGCATTCCCAGGCGCAGCCGGTTGTAATACACGCCTGCCATCAGCGCGCGCTCATCGTCAGCCTTCGCCTCACGTTCGATCAATGACGCGAGAGTCACGATCTGCGGGATCGTCATATGGCGCGAACGAGCGATCGCCACCGCATCCTTTGGCAACTCTTTGTGAAACTGACCGGTCAAGAGCGTCTCGACCGCTTGCGGTGACGCGCCGGTCGGCACGAGATACGTGCTTGGAAAGAGGTAGCCCTCAAGCGATTTCGTTTGAACGCCGCCGAACGCGATCGAATCGTGCCGAAAGGCGTCTGCAAACGTGGACGCATCGCCGACGCCGGCCTCTTGCAACCGCTGCGCAATCTGCTTTGCGGTAAAACCCTCCGGAATCGAGACCCACACGGCGATTTGAGCACCGCCCGTACGCAGTTGTTGCAAGATCTCGCTTTCGTTCTGATGCGGCTCAAAGCGATACTCACCGGCGCGCACGTCCGCTTCGGCGGAGCGCAGACGCGCCAAGATCCGAAACGCGAGCAAATGCCCGATGACGCCTTGCGATTTCAGTTGCGAGGCGATCTCGGCAAAGGTCGAGCCGCGCGGCACGATCACGTGCGTCGTCTGCGCCGGCAAAGCGCGATCGCCATAGATGTCATAGCGAAACCAAAGACCCGCCGCAGCGACGATCAGGCCTGCCCCTACAATACTCGCGAGACAAATTACAAAAAGCGTCCGGCGTGCTCGTGCGATCACTTGCCTCGTGCTCCGCGACGACGATTCAGGAACGTCTCTAAGATCAACGTCGCCGCAATCTTGTCAACGATTTGCTTGCGTTTCGCGCGCGAGACATCGGCATCGACTAAAGTGCGCGTCGCTTGGGCCGTCGTCAGCCGCTCGTCAACGCGGTGAATTTTTCCCTCAAAATGCTTCTCCAGCGCAGCAATGAAGCGATCGACCGACTCCGAGGCCGGCCCACGTTCTCCCGAGAGGCGCAAGGGGTCACCGACTGCGAGTTCGCCGGCTTGATGCTCTCGTGCAAGCCCAGCGATTCGCTTGACGTCGTCACGCAGGTTCGTACGTTCCATCACTGCAAGCGGCAGGGCGAACGACTCCGATGGATCCGAGATTGCGACCCCGATTCGCTTCGTGCCGACATCGAGTCCCAGAACGATCACGATGCGGGGCGTACGAACTCGGCGGTTTGCATGCCGGCTTTTGGACGCCGGCCGAGATGGTAGGCAACCAAAGTCTCGATCGCCTTTGCGACCTGAGATCGCGCCGTCATCGTTGCGCGCCGCACCGAATCCCTCGCCGCGGATAGCGCTTGAAAATTCGCCACATCTGCAGTGTCGAGTTCGAGCACATTCATCCACGTTACCCGACACTCCATGCCGGCCAGCCCACCCGATTCGCAATCGAGCCACGCCGGCTGATCGATCAAGGAAGCCCCGCACCTGACGCAACTCTCACTCGGCGGTCTTAAGCCTAGCGCCTCGAGCAGGCGCAACTCGAACCGCGGAAGCAGCGCTAATGGATCAGCAGCGGTTCGCACCGCGCGCAGCGCTAAATGCAACAGATTGAAGATCTCCGGCACCGCCAAATCCGGTTCGCAAAACGCATCGATCAATTCGCCCATCACGCTGGTGGCCACGAAAGCTGCCGGCTGGACGATCGCATCGAAGTAGGAACGCGCGATTTCCGCAGCCGTGATCACATCGAGGTTGCGGCCGCGATGCAACGCTAGCGTCACTTCGTTCATGAACTCTAGGCGCCCGGCGAGCGAGCTCTTGGCGCGGCGTACCCCTTTCGCAACGGCATCGACCTTGCCGCGCTCGCGCGTCAGAAGCGTATATATCTTATCGGCTTCGCCAAGATTGCGCGCGCGCAATACGATCGCCGTCGCCTTGTAGGTGCGCGGCGCGCTCAGTGAGCTTGTCCTGAACTCTCCCGCGCTTGGTCGCCCTGCGGGGCCACGCCGGGCACGCCGTTGCAATAGACACGGACGGTCATGATCCGCTTGCCGTGCGTGCGATCTACTTTGATCCGCGCGCTGCCGTCCTCGCTTGCAATCTCTTCGCCTTCTTGCGGGAGCCGCCCAAAACGGCCGACCGTATAGCCGCCGATCGTTTCGAATTCTTCGTGGGGCAGATGCGTTCCGAGTTGCGCATTGACATCTTCGATGTTGACGGCCGCATCCACGACCGCCTCATTTTCCTTCACGATACGAATCGGCTCTTCTTCACCCTCGTCGTGCTCGTCGCGAATCTCGCCGACGATCTCTTCCAACAGATCTTCCATCGTAACGAGGCCCGCCGTGCCGCCGTATTCGTCCACGACGATCGCCATTGAAAACTTGTCGCGCTGCATCTCGCGCAGAAGCTCAGAGATCTTCTTGTTTTCGGGAACATGCGTCACCGGGCGCATCAGTTGGCGGAGCGGCGAAGACGAAAGCGTTCCGTTCGCAAGGCTGATCAGCAGTTCGCGGTCATGAACGACGCCGACAATATCGTCCTTTGACCCCTCGTACACCGGAAGTTTCGAGTAGCCTTCAGCGATCACCAAGTCGAGCGCACGACGCCCAGAATCATTGATGTCCACGGCGACGATGTCTTGACGATGGGTCATGACCTCGCGCACGATCGTGTCGCCGAACTCGATGACGGAATGAATCATCTGGCGCTCCTGCTCCTCGAGCACCTTCTGTTCGGCGCCGACGTTCACGAGCGCGCGAATGTCTTCTTCGGTTACAAACATCTGACGCGCGTGCGGCATGCCGAACGGCCGCAACATAAGATCGGTAAGGAATAAGAAGCTTTGGACGACCGGCGTCAGCAGCCAGCGAACGCGTAACATCGCCGGCGCCAACCGCAATGCCCAGCGATCGCTGTCTGAAACCGCTATTGTCTTCGGAATGATTTCTCCGAAAAGCAAAAAGACAACGGTCATCACGAGCGTTGAAACCACGGCGCCCGACGGCACACCCGCGCTAATGAAGAGATATGTCGAAAGTGAGTCGGCGACCAGCAGCACGATCGTGTTACCGATCAAGATCGTGGTCAGCGACTGGTTCCGGTCTTCTTGGAGCTTAACGACGGCGTTCGCTCGCCTCAACCCCCGGTCGACCATTCCGCGCGCCCGCGCCCGCGAGAGCGAGACAAGCGCCGCCTCAGAGGCGGCGAAGAAGGCCGCCCCAATAATGAAAAGCACCAGGATCAACACCTGGAGCCAGAGGACCGCGGGGGTCATGGGCGCGGCGACCGCAGCGAAGGTAGGGGGTCGGGGTCGTCGTTCATCAATGCGGGGCCATTATAGCACATGGGGCCGAATCATCACGTAGACTGCCAACGTCACCGCGGTGCCCAAGATCGCGCCCCACGTGACCTCGGCCACGTTGTGAATTTGGGCCTCGACGCGGCTCTGTGCGACCAGCGCAGCCAAGCCGAACGCAAGCAAAGCAACCAGCGGACGCTGGTAGTAGAGCGAGAGAATCGTCGCCGCGCAGAACGCCAGCGCGGAATGACCTGAGACGGCACCGCCTTGCAGTACCGAACCGCGCCCGACGAGCGCCTTCGCAAAAATCGTGCCGATAACGACGATCGCGACAATGACGAAGACCGCGTTTGAAGGCACTTGTGCGAGCGCGGTATAGACGCGCGCGCCTCCTCGGAAGATCCCTTCGTAAAAAGCGAGATAGCCGACGACGACCGCGGCCATCGTCGCGAGCAACACCGCTCCCGCTGCCGCGTCCTTAGCGGTTTTCGCGAGCGGATGGTGGGCGACCGTCAGCAAATCGACGATCGCTTCGACGGCCGTATTAACAAGTTCAAGCGCGAGGACGAGCGCAATGACGACGACGATGCCGATCACGTAGCTGCGTTCCAAGCGAAGCGCGAGCGTTGCGATCAAAACGCCGGCGGCGATGATCAGGTGGATGCGCATGTTCGGCTGCGTCTTGGCGGCGTACATGATCCCTGAGAACGCGTGATGGAAGCTGCTCCAGAATTTGCTCTCCGTAATACGCTTGTAGCCGGCGGGGTGCGGCTCGTGCGGATGAGCGTGATGTTCCGGCGGAACGTGCGGCTGAAGCATTATCGTCCGTACGGCCAAGGCATGCCGATCACTTTGGCGATGCGCCGTTCTTCTGCTTTCATTTTTCTTCGTTCGTCCGCTCGCTGGTGATCGTGACCGATGACGTGCAACACCCCATGCACGAGCAGACGGTTCACCTCCGCTTCGAGCGGCGCACCGTAATCCGCTGCTTGCCGGCGTGCTGTCTCGATGCTGATGACCACATCCCCGAGCAGGCGCTCACCGCCAACCGGATCCGAAACGTCGGCGAGCGGAAAGCTCAAGACGTCCGTTGGGCGGTCCTTGCCCCGATGAATCCGGTTCAATTCGCGGATTTCATCGTCGTCGACGACCGATACGCCGAGCGTCGCTTCGGCCTCCCCGATGGAATCGAGAATCGCGCGGGCCGTCCGTTTTAGGGCAACTGCGTCCACGCCACTGCGCGGCACCTTGTTCCGGTAGTGGATCACCCGGGGTTGTCGGCAAAATCGCTATACGCACGGATGATGCGGCTAACGAGCGGATGCCGCACGCAATCCGTTTCGTTGAGATAGACGATGCCGACATCGCGCAGATTTCCGAATAGGCGCGAGACTTCTAACAGCCCGCAAGTCGCGCCGCGCGGTAAGTCGATTTGCGTGATGTCGCCGTTGACTACCATCCTCGAGGCCGTCCCTAAGCGGGTTAGGAACATCTTAAGTTGATCGCGAGTTGCGTTCTGCGCTTCGTCGAGGATTACAAAAGCGTCGGAAAGGGTTCGTCCGCGCATATATGCCAGCGGCGCCACTTCGATCACGCCGCGCTCGATATAGCGTGTGATGACCGAATCATCGAGAATTTCGCCGAGTGCGTCGTAGAGCGGGCGAAGGTACGGATCGACTTTTTCTTTATAATCGCCCGGCAAAAAGCCGAGTTTTTCGCCCGCTTCGACGGCCGGTCGCGAGAGGATGACGCGGGCGACTTTGCGATCGCGTAGTGCTCGAATCGCCATCACGACGGCTAAGAATGTCTTGCCCGTTCCGGCGGGGCCGATTCCGAACGTCAGCGCGTGATGCTCGATCGCATTCACAAACGCGCGTTGTCCTCGCGTCTTGGGGCGGATTTCCTTGCCACGATGCGCGACGAAGAGCGTTTGCGGCAGCGTGTGCTCGTGCGGCTCGAGCGCATCCGCGGCTGCGAGTGCTACGTCGTCAGGCGTGAGCGTTGCGCCGCCGAGCGCCGCATCGAGCATTCGCTGAAACGCAACCTGCGCTCGATCGACGGCAGCCTTCTCACCGTGAACGATCAATTCGTTGCCTTCAACGTGAATTGAAACTGGAAAGGCGGCTTCGAGAGCCGTGATGTTCTGATCGAATTGTCCGAAGAGCCTGACGGGATCGTGCAGCCCGTTGAGGTCGATCTTACGTTCTGTTACCGCTTCTGCCAGTGCGCGCTCTCCCGCAGTGCCAGCGGTCGGTCCAGCAACTCCGCCGCCACGACCGCTCGCAATAAACTGTTCCCTCCTTCGAACAGACCGTGTAGCGGTCCGTGTTTCGGGCCGGCCCCTTCGACTTTGCTCAGAACGGGCTCTGGCGGCGGTGGTGGGGGCGGCGCGGGTCGCGGGGGCGGTGTTGGTGCCGGCTGTTGCGGTGAGACAACGCTCGGAGCGCCAAAAGGCGGCGCTGCGCTACGGGCACGTAGATCATCCAGAATCCGGCGGTAACGTTCGGCAGGCGCCTCAGCCTGCTGCGCCTGCCCGGCTTGAGCCTTTTTCTCCTCGAGCGCCTTGAGCGCCAGCGAGATTAACTCGTCCATCCGCTAATGCTTAGCGCTGCGGCGGTTGCGTTGGGGGCGGCTCGGCAGACTTCTCGACCGTCCCGCCGATCGCGTCGCGCATTCCGGTATCCGCTTTGATGTTGTTTAGCCGGTAGTAATCCATCACGCCAAGATTTCCGCTTCGGAACGCTTCGGCGATCGCCATTGGGATCGTAGCTTCAGCTTCAACAACCTTTGCGCGCATCGCTTGCGTTTGCGCCTTTTGCTCTTGTTCGGAAGCTTGCGCCGCGTATTGGCGCTCCGCAGCTTTCGCCTGCGCTATCCGCCGATCGGCTTCGGCTTGCGACGTCTGCAATTCGGCACCGATATTCTTGCCGACGTCAACGTCGGCGATATCGATCGAGACGATCTCAAAAGCGGTTCCGGCATCCAATCCCTTTGCGAGGACGGTCTTCGAGATGCGATCCGGGTATTCGAGGACTTCTTTGTGATCAATCGCCGCACCGACCGCGGAGACTACGCCTTCACCGACGCGCGCGATGATCGTCGGTTCTCCGGCGCCTCCGACATA
>JAFARW010000174.1 GCA_019245275.1 Vulcanimicrobiota bacterium | reverse complement strand
GAGGCGGGTGGTTATCTCGTCCAGCCGCACACGTCGGCCGGCCGCATCCCCTCGGACTCGGGCTACCGCACGTATGTCGACCAGTTGATGCAGCCCGAGCAGCTTACACCGGCGGAGCGGCGACGAATCCGCGATGAGTTGCACCATGCGAGCCACGAGCTCAGCGAGATGATCGCGAGCACGACGCGTTTGCTAAGCCGCTTTTCGAAGAATCTCGCCTTTATTATTGCTCCCGCCGCCGAAGCGCAGGCGTTTCGACACATTCAACTGATTTGGTTGACTGCACGCACCGGTGTCGCGGTCGTCATGAGCTCGATGGGCGCGGCGTCACAAAGTATCTTTGAATTAAAGAACGACGTGGCCGCCGATGATCTGACGCGTCTCTCGAACGCATTGAATGCCCGCTTGAGCGGGAAGCTGCTTCGTGAGATCTCGGATAAGGACGTTTCGGCCGTCGTCGACGAGCTCGGCTTGGGCTCCGACGTGCGAACGGCGATCGTCGCAGCACTGCGCAGCGCGCGTTCACCGGAATCACCGCCGATTAGTGCCGCGGGCGCGCAGAATCTTTTGGACCAGCCGGAGTTTCACGATCTGCAGAAGTTGCGTTCGATTCTGCGAATCGTCGAGGAACAGAAATCGCTCTACGATCTCGTTGCCGACTCATTCAATCGCGAAGAACCGAGCGTGAAGATCGGACACGAGCTTGCGTCCGAGGACGTCGCAGAGTGCAGTATCGTGACAGTTCCGTATCACTTCGGAGAGCACGCTGTCGGATTGCTGGCAATTCTCGGTCCGCGACGGATGCCGTACGGGCGACTGATGGCTTTAGCGTCGGACACTGCGACGACGCTGAGCGAACAACTCTCGGACGTTGAAATAAAGTAGTCGATGCCCACCCGCGACTTCTATGACGTTCTCGGCGTCGATCGCAGCGCGAGCGAAGCCGACATCAAGAAAGCGTATCGTGCGCTGGCGCGCGAGCACCATCCTGATGTTCGGGAAGACAAGAGCGCGGCGGAGCTGCGCTTCAAAGAGATCAACGAAGCCTACGCCGTTCTCTCCGATCGGCGAAAGCGAGACGCCTATGACCGCTTCGGTACGGTGCCGAGCGGCAACGGCGGCTTCTCTGATTTCGGCGGCTTTGGCAGTCCGTTTGCCGGCGGATTCGGCGACATCTTCGACATGTTCTTTAACGAGCCAAGGTCATCGACGGCGCGGCATCGGGCCGGACCGGCGCGCGGTTCGGACTTACGCTACGATCTGCAGATCTCGCTCGAAGAAGCATTCACCGGCGCGACGCGCGAGATCACCTTTGAACACCTGGCTGCATGCGCCGCATGTAAAGGAAGCGGGGCCGAGCCCGGCACGCTAATCGTACGATGCGAGCAATGCAGCGGAACGGGCGCAGTGCGTCACGTCCGGCAAACGCCGTTTGGCCACTTTGCGACGCAGTCGACGTGTCAGGCATGCAATGGCGCGGGGCAGAGACCGCAGACGCCGTGCCACGTCTGTCACGGCCACGGTCGCCGCGATACGACGCGCACGCTGAGCGTTCGCATTCCCGCGGGCGTCGACAACGGTAGTCGCATTCGCGTCGCGGGCAGCGGTGAAGCGGGTGAGCACGGCGGCTCGCAGGGCGATCTCTACGTCTACCTGAGCATCAAGCCGCATCCGCAGTTTCGCCGTGATGGACCGGACACGTTCACGGAAATCGTGGCTTCCTTTCCTCAGGCGGCCCTCGGGTCTCAAGTTAGTGTGCCTTCACTGGAGGGTCAGCTCAAGTTGACATTGACGCCCGGCACGCAAAGCGGAACCAGTTATCGCCTGCGCGGTCACGGCATGCCGCGCGTACGCGGATCGCAGCGCGGCGACCATGTCGTCACCGTGTACGTTGCGGTACCGACAAAATTGAGCCGTCGCCAGCGGGAGTTGCTTGAAGAATATGCGCGAGCGGGCGGCGATCACATCGAAGAAAAATCGTTCTTGGAGCGCGTCAAAGAGGCGTTCAAACCCGATTAGCGACCGCGTATTCGTCGCGGGAGCGCACGCGGTGGGCGATCGGGTGGAGATCGAAGGCAGCGACGCGCGAAAACTTGTAACCGTGTTGCGCCGTCACACCGGCGATCGAATTGAAGTCATTGATTCCGCAGCGCAGAGATTCGATGCAACAATCGAGATCGAGCGACGATCCGTTTTCGCAATTCTTTCAGAATGCATTACAGCCGCTGTAGAGCCATCGACATTTTCGATCTCCGTTGCGCAAGCAGTTCCAAAGGGTCAAAAAATGGATTTCGTCGTCGAGAAACTGACGGAGCTCGGCGTCGCGGAGATCTTGCCGTTCTATTGCGAGCGGACGGTGCCACGCCACAGCCGGCGTGACGAACGCTGGCAGCGGCTCGCCGCGACGGCGGCGCGACAATCCGGCCGTTCAACGATCCCGGCTGTTTCGATACCCGAAGATTTCGCATCGATTCTCGAGCGCTTCAGCCGCTACGATCGCGTGCTGTTCTTATGGGAGCTGGCGGAGCGACATCCACTGCGCGATCGATTGCCGCAATTGCTTTCGGGAGCGTATTCGATTCTCGTCATCATCGGGCCCGAGGGCGGGTTCTCGTCGGAAGAGGCGTTGCTTGCGCAAGAAAACGGCGCAAACTTGATTTCTATTGGATCGCGTATCGTGCGTACGGAAACGGCTGCACTCGTGATGCTTGCAATTCTCAACTATCTCGCATAACCGGAACCTTTTCAGCGCGCGTCGTATAGCAATGAAGCTGGTGAAGAAGCGATTGGAAGAACTCGACCCCGGCACCCCGGTCTTCGTCGACGACGTTCCGGTCGGCGAAATACGCGCGGTATATGCCGGCGGTGAAGGCAATCTGCCGGAATATCTCAACGTCTATTGCACGTCGCGTGGCGCCGAAGTGCTCGTGGCGGCAAACGAAGTCTTGGACGTCGAAGATCGCGGCGTGATCCTAACCGGACCGATCGAGGCTTACCGCAACGTGCCGACCTTC
>JAFARW010000158.1 GCA_019245275.1 Vulcanimicrobiota bacterium | reverse complement strand
ATCAAGTCGGCAATCGCAAGAGCTTTGCGGAGAAATGGGCTTCCGCACTGCGCTCGCACGAACCGCCGGACGTAAAGAACGTTGCAGTAGCAGCGCGCCGCTGGAGACTTCGGCCGCGCGTCCTCTTTATCGACGCTTTCATTCCGTTTTACGATCGCGATGCCGGCTCTCTGCGGCTCGCGACGATCATGTCTCTGGTGCGGCAACTTGGCTGCGACGTGTTCTTCTATCCTGGCGACGGCATTGCGCACGAGCCCTATGCAACAGCGTTGCGAGGTCAGGGGATCGAGATTCTTTGCCGTACGCGCCGCCGCGATGCGCGAGACATCCTGGCCGATCGTCTGCCGCTCGTTGACGTCGCGTGGATTTGCCGCCCGGAACTCGCCGAGAAGTACCAATCGCTGCTGCGCACGGGCAACCGCCGCGTCTACTATGATACGGTAGACCTGCACTTCGTTCGTCTCCAGCGCGAAGCCGCCGTGACGGGCCGAAACACGGCCTGGCAGTCGATGCGGCAGCGGGAGCTACAGCTGGCGAAGATGGCGGATGGCACGATCGTGTCGAGTCCCGAAGAGGCGGCCATCCTGGAGGCGGAAGACGTTCCAAACATTCACGTCATTCCGCCGGTACATGCGCGCATCGAGCGTGCGCAGCCGTGGAGCGACCGTCGCGGGTTTGTCTTCGTCGGGAACTTCGTGCATTCGCCGAACGTCGACGCGGCGATCTATCTTGCCAAAGAGGTCTTTCCGATGATTGCCGAGCGCGTGCCCGGTGCACGGCTGACGCTGGTCGGAAATGAGCCGCCGCCGTCAGTACGGGCTTTGCGCAGCGAGCTCGTCGACGTGAGCGGCTATGTGGAAGACCTCGAGCCGTTCATGCAGCGAGCGCGCGTATTTATTGCACCGATCCGCTTTGGCGCCGGCATCAAAGGCAAAATCGTGCAAAGCATGGCGTACGGCGTCCCCGTTGTCACGACGCCGATCGGAGCAGAGGGCATCGGTTTGACGCACGGCGTTGACGCGATGATCGCCGAGAGCGCGGCGGCACTTGCCGATTTCGGAGTCTCTCTCCATGAAGATGAAACTCAGTGGCAAAAGTTTTCCACAGCCGCCGGCGAGCGAATCGCTGCGTTCGCGCCTGCCGCGATCAGCGCGAAACTTAAAACGCTGCTTCAGCCTTCCCAGGCGTTGACGTCCAATTACGCCAACACTCCGATGTCAAAAGTTTGCGCAACCAAGGAGTAGCCATGGAGACAGAATCGCTCAAGAGTTACGCGCCGATCACCGCAGCGGACGAGAGCGCACTCGACGTCAACACCAGCTACGCGCAGATCCTGCACTTCATCGAGGGCTCGCCGAAAGTAGTCGACTTTGGGTGCGGACCGGGAAACCTTGCGCGATTTCTGACGCAGCGCGGTTGCACCGTTGTCGGCGTCGAGATCAACCCTGAATCGGCTAGCCTTGCACGCGAGTACTGCGCCGACGTCTTGATCGCGGACCTGGATGATGTTTTGCCCCTCACGCTCTTCCCAAACGAGCGGTTCGATGTCGCAATCTTTGCGGATATTTTGGAGCACTTGCGCAAGCCGGAGCGACTGCTCGCCGAGGTGAGCCGCATCTTGAGACCCGGTGGTTACGTAATTGCATCGATTCCGAACGTTGCGCATGGCGCGATCCGCTTGGCTATGCTCAAAGGTGACTTCGACTACCAGGAGATCGGAATCTTAGACGACACGCATCTCCGCTTCTTTACGCGCAAAACCACGGAGAAACTATTCGAAGATGCCGGCTTCTTCGTTGGAGATATCCGGCGGACGGCAGCTCCAATTTTCGAGCCATCCAGCGAGCTCGTGCCGGCCGTCAGCCGCGCGGATTTTACGGATGAGGTCGCGCGAAAGATCGAAGAAGATCCTGAAGCGCAAACCGTTCAGTTCGTCGTCAAAGCGGTTCCCGCAGGGTCGCCCGAAGCGCGGCACGATGCGGGCAAGAAGCAAGTTGCCGCGCTGACGGCGCGCGTTCAGGAACTCGAAGAGCAGCTTGGCGCCGCGCAAGCCGAACTCGCGCAGAAGCTCGATGCACCGACACTCGAGCACTTTGCCCGCGTTCAGGACGACCTTCATAACGCTTTGCTTGGCCCTGACGGCGCGGAAACGTTGCGCGCGCAACTTCAGCAGAAAAGCGAAGAGCTCGAGGAGGCGCGACGCCAAATGACGGCTTTGGTCGCGCGTGAAGAGTCGACAAATCGGCGCGAGAAGAAGCTCGCGGACGAAAACGGCAGGGCGACCGCACTGATTCGCAAGCTCGAAGCGGATATCGAATCGCGCAAGACCACGCTCGCCACGCAAAACGAGCGGATGCAGGCGCTGCAAGAGGAGCTGACGCAGCGCTCTAGCGCGTTCGAGGACCTGCGCGCGCAACTGCAACACGCGAACGAAGAAAACGGTAAAGCGGCAAAAATGGTTGAGCGCCTCACGCAGGATGCAGAGCGATTCCGTGATGAAAGCCGGACGGCGAAGCGCGAACTTGCGAAAGCGGCGCACACGGTCGAGCAGCAGAAAGGCGCTATTGCCGAACTGGAATCCGGCGTCGTGGCCGCCCAAACGCAGGCCCAAGCGGCACAGGATGATCTCGACGAAGCCGCGCGCCGAATCGAGAGCCAGGCGGAAGCAATCGCGTTACTCGAAGCAGAGCTTGCCGCCACGCGTGAAGAGCTCGCCATAGAACTTGCAACCGCACGCGAGGAACACACTGCAGAGCTCGCGACCGCGCGGGACGAACTTGCGCGCACGCGGATGCAAGCTCAGAGTCTTGCAACGCTCCATAAAAGCAGCGAAGCCGAGCGCTTGCACTTAAGCGCGCAAATCGACGATTTGCGGGACGAATATGAAGCCGCCGTCCGATCGCGATCGCAGTCAACGAGTGCGATCGAGAAATTAAGCCGGGAGCTCGCCGAGCTTCGCGAACTCCTAGAGGTGGCTGAGCGCAAAGTCGCCGACAAACAAGCGGAGCTCGACACCACGCGCAATGAGCTTCGAGAAGCCGAAGAGCGGCGTGTGAAAACCGATGGCGAGTACGATCGGCTCCAGCGTGAGTTTCACGTGCTCGCCAGTGAGCGAGTCGCCGTGCAAGCGAGGATCGGCGAGATCGAAGAACACTATGCGCACGCGACCGCCGAGATTCAAACGCTGCGCGAGGAGCTCG
>JAFARW010000104.1 GCA_019245275.1 Vulcanimicrobiota bacterium | reverse complement strand
GACCGTGCCTTCGAGACAGAAGTAATACTTTAACTCGCTGATGTCAGGATCGACGACGCCGCGCAACATCTCCGCCGATTTCGGACCTTGCATCGCGATCAACGCGTTTGCACCATGGCGGCTTTCCAGTGTGACGCCGCTGACCGGAAGATGCTCTTGCAGATGCGTCCACATCTTCTGCGCATTTGCCGCGTTGACGATCAGCAACCAGTAGTCCGGCAGACGGTAGAAGATCACGTCGTCGTGCGCGCCGCCCTGCTCGTTGCAAAAGACGTTGTACCGTGCTTGATAGGGTTTCATCGTCGCGACGTTGTTGATAGTCAGGCGATCTGCCCACTCAGCGACACCCTGGCCACGCAGCATGAACTGCCCCATGTGCGAGAGATCGAAGAGACCGGCACGATTGCGCACCGCATCATGTTCTTTGAGAATGCTCGCGTACTGGAGCGGCATGTCGAAACCGCCGAAGGGCACCATTCGTGCGCCTAAAGCGAGATGCTCGGCGTGGAGCGGCGTTTGCCGAACGCTCTCGGAGAGCGTCATCGTTTCTCCTGCTCTCGATTCGTATTGAGAAAGTTCAACGTTGCGTGTGCGACGAGCCGCTCACCGCTGCGCACCATCACTTCCCCATAGACGATGCGGCGGCCGGCTTTGAGGATTTTCGCCTCCGCGACCAGATCGTGTGGCGGCAACGCGGGCCGAAGAAAGTTGCACTGCAACGCTGCGGTTGTCGTCTCTTGGTCGCGTCCGTAGATCGAGGCCAGCGCGCAGTAGAAAACCGTATCGCACAGACTAACGATCGCGCCGCCATGAACGGCGCCCGTACCGTTGCTGATCTCCGCCCGATAAGGCATGCGCATCACGGCGACGCCGTCTGCGGCACTCTCCAAATGCAGATCGAGCAGCTCGACGAAGTGCGAGCGTTCCTTGTCCCATCGACGGCGGACGATTTCTTGGTCGGTCACCCTAAAACGTGTCACCTTTCTTCTCCAGCTCGCGCCTTAGATATAAAGGAAGCGCGAAGAGTCGCCGGTGCGTTTGCGCATCGTAGAACAAATTCTCGCCTGGCAGGGCGTCGACGTATCGCGCGATCGTTCTTTCATCAAGTTTCGCCAAGTCCACCGCATCGCTGCAAGCGATAAAGGCCCAATCGTTGTCAAACGCCGGCACGTGCGTATAGAACGAACGAACATGGCGGTAGAACCCGCGCAGCGAGCGCGCCATCTTTGCGTGCAATCCGCAGTTGTGAACGCCCGCCGTGCTGGCTTGCAGAACGTAGATTCCGCCGTCTTGCAGCCGTGCCTTGATCGCGGCGAAGACCGGTGCGCCAAACAGCGGATGCGATGGTGAATCTTCGAGCGGCTCGGTCAAATCAGAGATGATCGCGCCATAGCGCGATTGATCCTCATCCAGGAATCGCAGCGCATCGCCGATGATGACGCGGGCGCGCGGGTCGTCAAATGCGCCGGCAGACCACTCCGGCAGGTACCTTTTCGATAGCTCAACGACTTGCGCGTCGATGTCGACCATCGTCGCGCGCTCGACATCCGGACAACGAAGAACTTCGCGCAGTGTCGCCCCTTCGCCGCCGCCGAGGATCAGGATTTGAGAACGGTCGGCAGCAGCCGCGAGCGCGGGATGCACGAGTGTCTCATGGTAGATCTTTTCATCGGCTTGCGAGCTTTGCGTGTCACCGTCAAGGATCAACATCTTGCCGAAAGCCGGCGTGCGCACAACTCCCACGCTTTGATACGGCGTGCGGCCCGCGTAATAGAACTCTTCGATTGCGTGACGGTGCTCTTCACTGGGCGAGAACTGCTCGACGTACCATTGCCAGCGTTCAGTTTTAGGCATGTTGATAGCGCGCCGCGCCGCTAAAGGCGCGCGCTACTCCAGCGTTGCAGTAAGTTGTGGCTTTACGCAGTGCGTCCGGAAAGCGCGCGCTCTTCGCGATCCGTCGTGATGACGTGCGTGTACTGACCCTTGGCGGCTTCAATGCCGCGCTTGACTTCAGTCGTGCGCATCGTCGAGGCGCCGAATGCTTTACCGGCATACTCGCACGCTGCCCACGGATCGGTGTGCTCACCGCAGGTGTAAAAATCCATGGCTGCATAACCGGTTTCGGGCCATGTGTGGATCGAAAGATGCGATTCGGCTAAGACAACTACACCGGAAACGCCTTGCGGCTGAAAACGGTGGAAGGCAGTCTCCATGATCGTTGCCTTGGCTTCTCGTGCCGCTTGCACGAGATGTAAACGAACGCCGTTGACATCGCTGAGCGTTTCGGGATTGCAGCCCGATAGCTCGCAGACGATGTGAGTGCCGAGTGCTTTCAATTTTACTCTCCTCGAGTTTAGGGAAATCCCACCTCCGGACTTCGTCGGCTGGCGTCTGCAGTGCAGTCACGTCCCCGACCTATCGACGAACTCTTGCCGGCGCGTTTCGGTGCGCGGGCGTCTCGCCGCAATGGCACGTTTTGGGCGTGCCTCCCCTTCCCGTGGCCCTTTTTGGCGCCGGGCGCCAAAAAGGTCCGGCGACTATAGTACCCCCCTGGCTCCCCTGTGTAAAGAACTAACGGAGCGCGACGCAACCGAGCACCCAGGGCTTGCGTTGAAGAAAGTGAAGATACTACTTCGTTATCTTGACCATTGGAGGGTACAAGGATACCCTCAGAAAGCGCAGCGATGGCCACCCAACTAAAGACTCCGACCCTGATCGAGGACTACCGCCACGGGTTCCATGACCCCGAGGATCGCTATGTCTTTAAGTCGGGCAAGGGCCTAACCCCGGAGATCGTTCAGCGCATCAGCGAGATGAAGAACGAGCCCGAGTGGATGCGCTCGTTCCGGCTTAAGGCGCTCGAACTTTTCTTGAGCAAACCGATGCCGACGTGGGGAGATACCGCTCTCCTCAATGAGATCGACTTCGACAACATTCATTACTACGTGAAATCGACCGAGGGCACGGAGCGTTCGTGGGACGATGTGCCCGAGGACATCAAACGCACTTTCGATCGGCTCGGCATTCCAGAGGCCGAACGCAAGTTTTTGGCCGGCGTTTCCGCGCAGTACGAATCGGAAGTCGTCTACCACTCGATTCGCGAGGATCTCGAAAAGCAAGGCGTGCTCTTCTGCGACATGGACACCGGGCTGCGCGAGTATCCGGATATCGTCAAGAAGTACTTTGCGACCGTTATTCCGCCGGCCGACAACAAATTTGCAGCGCTAAATTCTGCCGTCTGGTCGGGCGGTTCGTTCGTGTATGTGCCGCCGGGCGTCGAAGTCAAGACGCCGCTTCAGGCCTACTTCCGCATCAACATGGAAAACATGGGTCAGTTCGAGCGCACGCTGATCATTGCCGATAAGGGCTCGAAGGTCCACTACATCGAGGGATGCACGGCCCCGAAGTTCTCGACGAGCTCACTGCACAGTGCGGTCGTTGAGCTGATCGCGCTGGAAGGCGCATCGATTCGGTACACGACGATCCAGAACTGGTATCGTAACATCTTCAACTTGGTCACGAAACGCGCAATCGCGCACAAGAATGCGACCGTCGAGTGGGTCGACGGCAACATGGGCTCGCGCCTAACGATGAAGTATCCGTCGATCTACTTGATGGGCGAAGGCGCTCGCGGCGAAATCCTCTCGATGGCATTTGCTAGCGAAGCCCAGCATCAGGATGCCGGTGCCAAAGTGATTCACGTTGCGCCGAATACGAGTTCGGTCGTCACCAATAAGTCTGTTTCCGCACACGGCGGTAAGACGACCTATCGCGGGCTCGTCGAGATCTTCCCCGGTGCTGTGGGCGCCAAGACGCGCGTGCGCTGCGATGCGCTGATCATGGACGAAAAATCCGCCAGCGACACGAAGCCGACGATGAAGATCCACGAGCAGCGCGCGACTGTCGAGCATGAGGCCAGCGTCTCAAAACTCGGCGAGGATCAGCTCTTCTACGCGATGAGCCGCGGACTGAGCGAAGCGGAAGCCACAGCGATGATCGTCAATGGCTTCTTCGACTTCTTCGTCAAGGAGCTCCCGATGGAATACGCGCTCGAGTTAAACCGCCTCGTTCAATTAGAGATGGAAGGCGCTGTAGGCTAAATATCTCCTTAGGTCGGCATCACTGACGTGCCGGGTCGCGGAGCGCCGCCCCCGCGCAGCTGCCGAAGTTCAAGTTCGATCGGCCAATCCGTGAACGCGAAGTAGATCAGCAAGACGATATTGGCTAATGGGACCAGCATCAGCAGCGATAGGATTCCGCTGTAGCCTGCCTTCGTAGCAATGCGCCAATATGCGACGATCGTGACGACCACGACCGCGCAAATAACGAGGAGCCAAACCAACCAGAAGACGCCGAATATTGCGAGAGCCGTGGCATTTGCAGAATCGGAGCTCGACATAAAATTATGACTCCTTCATAAAGAGCAATTTGCGCCCTAGCTTCGAATCCGGAGCAGCAACCCCTATGAGTGAACCTGTCGCAAAGAAATCCGAAATCAAACCCGGCACGACGTTGAAGGTGATGGTTGGCGATGCGCCGGTTCTCTTATGCAACGTTGACGATCAGATCTACGCGATCGAGGATGTCTGCACGCATGACGGCGGTGAGCTAGACCAAGGTGAACTCGAAGGCGATCGGATCATGTGTCCGCGCCACGGGTCGTACTTCGATGTTAGGACGGGCGACGCGCTCACATTGCCCGCGGTGCTGCCGGTCGCAACGTACAGGGTGCGCGTTGAAGGCGACGATATCTACGTAGACGCCTAGCGAGTGTCGCCGCTGAAGCGACTCACGTATGCGGGTCTCAGCGTACTCATCGTCGCTGCGCTAGTTGTTGGCGTTTTTGGACTTTATCTCGCGATCAGCTTTCACACCGCGGTTGCGCGCACCGACGGCACGATTCACATTCCTGGGTTGCGTGAGCCGGTCACAATCATGCGCGACGAACGCGACATTCCGCACATCAGCGCACAAAACGAGCACGACCTCTTCTTTGCGCAAGGCTTTTCCGAAGGTTCGGATCGCCTCTTTCAGATCGATCTAACGCGCCATGCAGTTTACGGACGCCTCGCCGAGTGGTTCGGCGGTCGAGCCCTTGAGGCGGACGAGCGCGCTCGAATCATCGACGTTCGCGGCATCGCCGATCGCCAGCTTGCGAAAATGAGTAGCGCGCAGCGCGCGGAGTTGCAAGCGTTCAGCGACGGAGTCAATGCCGCAGTGCGGCTGCAACCACTACCGTTTGAATATCGCCTTCTGTTCATTCGACCGCGGCAGTGGCGGCCGCGGGATTCCCTCGCCGTCGGCTTCGCTACGGTACTCGTGCTGTCCGATTCGTATCGCGACGTGCTGCAGCGCGACGCAGGTTCTCTAGGCATGTATCCGCTGTCGGATTCGAAATACGATGCGCCGACGGCTGATGTTGGCGGTAAAGCCGGCAGCAATGCGTGGGCGGCCGGCGCACTTCACGCGCAAACCGGGCGTGCCTTGTTAGCGAACGACCCGCATCTAGCGCCGTCGATTCCAGGGATTTGGTATCTCGTCGATTTGCGAGCGCCGGGATATCACGTCGCGGGCGCATCGCTGGCCGGAACTCCAGGCGTAATTCTTGGTCATAACGACGCAATCGCGTGGG
>JAFARW010000069.1 GCA_019245275.1 Vulcanimicrobiota bacterium | reverse complement strand
GGCTGTCTTCTTAATGGCCGCGGCCGCTTGGGTTGCTCCGTCGGTGGCAAGCGCGGCCCCATCGAAGCCCGACGAGTTGCTGATGAAGATCCGCCAGGTCTTTCGGTCGCATCGTCCGCCGCCGCCCTACATTACCTATACGCTCGTCCGCCAGCAGCTGACCGAGCAGGGCTATGTGGACTACGTTGACAGCTATATCTACCACATCTGGTGTCGAACCTCGGACCTCGCGGCGCTTGGCCGCAAGGTCTTCCGCGACGAAGCGCGCGGCGATCTCGAGTTCTTGCGGCCGGAGTTCAATCAGGACCGTGACCCAGGTCCCCCAACCGCCGATGTCTTCGAGCGCGCGCCCATTCATCCGCAGCCCGTTGAGGTCGCGCCGACGCCCGAACCGGTCAACGCTCCAGCTGTCATCGGTTCCGTCACGGCATACGGCGAGCTCGAGTATCACGTAACGTCCGTGCGCACGGAGGGCAATCTGCTGCATCTGAGCGTTACGCCGATTCGCGCCCCGGACCGCAACCGGCTCCGCGAAATTTACGTCGATAAGAAGACCTTAGAGCTGACGAAACTGATTGCAACCGATAAACTCTTCATCGAACCGGGAAACGAAATCCATCCGGAACTCTTCACGATCACGATGACGATGATCGACGGTCGCCCGCTCGTTACCGCGATTCGCGGCGAGACAACGGACGGCTATACCGGTGACGGCCACGAAGTAGACTACACGTTCAAGGACATCAAATTCCCGAGCTCGCTGCCGGATTGGTACTTCAACGCGCGGTCCTATGCAATGCATACCGGCGAAGCGCCTCTGTAATCTCGTTGCGCTAATCGCGGCGCTCGTCGCGAGCGTGGCGCCGCAGCCATCGAGCGCGGCGATTTCCAAGGGCGATGAGCTCCTGGTGAAGATTCGGCAAGTCTTCCGCTCACATCGTCCGCCGCCGCCCTACGTTGCATACTCCTTAGTGCGGCAGCAGCAGACCGAGGAAGGCTTTCCGGATTTCATCTGGAGCTACACATACCACATCTGGTGCCGAACACTCGATCGTGCAGCGCTCGGCCGGAAAGTTTATCGCGGCGATGCGCGCGGACCGTTGGAATTTCTGCGACCGGAATTCAATGAGGCGCGCGATCCCGGTCCACCGACCGCCGACCTCTTCGAACGCGCGCCGGTACGTCCGCAGCCGGTTGAGTTTGTTCCCACGCCTGAACCGAGCGGCATGCCGGCGACGATCGGCTCGGTGACGGCAATCGGTGAGCTCGAATATCACGTGACCGCGGTCAACACGGAAGGCGAGCTGCTTCATCTGAGCTTGCGGCCGATTCGCGATCCCGACCGCAACCGATTGCGAGAAGTTTACGTCGACAAATTGACGTATGAACTGACGAAGGTGATTGCGACCGATAAGATGTTCATCGAGCCGGGATATGAAGTGCATCCGCAGCTCTACACGATCACGATGGGGATGCTGGACGGACGTCCCGTTGTCACCGCAATCCACGGAGTCACCACGGACGACTACTATGGCGACGGACGCGAGGTCGACTACACGTTCAAAGACATCAAGTTCCCGAGCTCGCTGCCCGACTGGTACTTCGATGCGCGCTCATACGCGATGCATTCGGAGCAGGCGCCGCTATGACTCAGCGCGACGCGCGAAGTCGGGGGATAGTGAATTTCCCAGCCCAGTTGATGGACTGCGCGACGCCTTTGGCATCGGTGTTGAACGTCACCGACGCGTACACTGGACGAAAAAAGAACGTGTTCGGCGCAATTGGGTCGAGCGGCAATTGCATGCCGTCGTTGGCGTTACTCAGCATGAGCGCGGAGTGCCGCAGCGACACCACAAGCGGAAGTCCAGGAAGGCCGAAATTACCTGTAACTGCGGAGAGGTCGGCGAGCGTTGGATTGTATGTCGGACGCGAGGCAGGCATGGGAAGATTGCCGCCACCGCTGTAGGCTTTGCGCAGATCGTTAGCCATCATTGTAACGACCGCGCACTGAATGTTGCTTAGAACGATGACTTTCAAACCCGTCGCTTCATCGATGGAGATATCCGACGCAAATCCGGGAATGCGTCCGTCCTGTTCGAGGATGCTGCTGCCTGTACGCTTTGACCAGCCGTTCGGATAGGGCAGGTATTTGAAATTGATGAACGCGCCAGCGGCCGCGACATCGAGCCAATGTGAAAGATCGTCTGCAGTCGAACGAATCGAGCCGTTCCCCGTCAACCAGCCTTCGCCGAATTTCGCTGCGGGCTGAACGTAAGTGGGCGCGGGACCGGGATCGTAGCCCACGACGTCGCTCGGTGAGGCGCTCGCTGACGTATGCGTTAAGCCGAGCGGTGTGAAGATATTGTCCGCGAGAAACTTGCCGTACGATTCGCCAGAGCTACGCTCAACGACGAGGGCCAGCAATGAGTACCCTGAGTTGCTGTACTGCCCTCTGGCACCGGGTTTGAAATCGAGCGGAAAGGCGTTAAGCCACCGGACGATCTGCGCCAGCGAGAGATTCTTCTCGCGCACCGATGCAAAGGATCGGAGTGCGTAGTAGTCGGGGATGCCGGCGGTGTGCTCGAGCAGTTGCTCGATCGTAACGTCTTTGGCGTGCCGATATTCGGGGACGAACTTGTCGAGCGTTTCGCTGTATTGCAATTTTCCGCGCGAAGCCAGCAATTCAATGGCGGCAGCGGTGAAGGTCTTGCTAATGGAGCCAATCGCGTAGGCTGCTTGCGGCGAGGCCGCATTGCCGAATGCACTGTCGGCAAGCGTGCCCTCCCTTCCCGCAACCAGGATCACCCCAGAAAAATCGTGTTGTTGGACCAGTGGCGCAACGTATTCAGCAAGAGTGGTCGGCGCCGCGGAACCCAACAACGCGAACGCCGCGATGAGTATCGTCGTCGTTCGACGCCGTTTCAATCGCCGTTCTCCATCTGACCTCTATTCGAATTCGACCGCAAACAACCGTTTAATATAGTCGCTCATCCCGGCGTCAACGCGGCGCAAGCGTTCCCGCGTCGCCGGCGGCCAGCATGATGCCGGATCGTTCGCTCCAACGAATGCGCGCATGCATTCGGCGAAGTATTCGTCGATGCCGGTCGCGGCATACGGCGTTACAAAATCGCGCGCTGCCTCAAATAATGCGCGCACGACGGGGTCGTTTGTCGAGCGATAGATGCCGCCGCCGAGCGCGCAATCCAAGGCGTGACCGAATTCATGCGCGACGGTCATCGGGCTGCGCGAGCGCAGATAAACGGTCCGTTCTTCAACGACGAACAGTCCCGCCGGCGGCGCTGGCCATTCGTCGATCGAAGCGCAGAGCCGCCGCAATGCGGCCGACACATCCGCGTAGCGCTGCACGCGCCGCAGCGGAATAACCTGAATGCCAGCGCGAGCGGCAAAGCTCAAAGCCGGCTTGCCGAAGAGTCGAAGCGTGCGCCCAACGGCCGTGCGGGCGGACGAATGCGCATGAGGCAGCAGCGACGCGAGCGGCGAAATATGGACGCACATCGCCCCACTCTCCGCGTCGCATATTGCAGGCGAATGTCGCCCGCGTGTCCATTTGATGACCGCGCGCCGCTCGCCGAAGGGAGGACGTCATGGCCCCGTATCAAGCGCCTCTGCGTGACATGCAGTTCGCCCTGCGCGAACTGGCAGGGCTCGATCAGATCGTCGCGCTGCCCGGATTTGAGGAGTCGGGTGATGTCATTAATGCGATCCTTGAGGAAGCGGCGACCTTTGCGAGCGAGGTGCTCGACCCGCTTAATCAATCCGGTGATAAGGAAGGCTGCACGTGGCGTGACGGTGAGGTGACGACGCCAAAGGGTTTCAAAGAAGCCTACGCGCGATTCGCACAAGCCGGCTGGATCGGTTTGCCCGTTCCGGCCGAATACGGCGGACAAGGTTTGCCGCAGCTCTTGCTCGGCCCGACTCTTGAAATGTGGAACGCTGCGAATGTCGGCTTTGCAAACGGACCGCTTCTAAATCAAGGTGCGATCGAAGCGATCGAATTGGAGGGGTCATCCGAGCAGAAAGAACGGTACATTCCCAAACTGGTCTCCGGCGAGTGGATGGGCACGATGTGTTTGACAGAACCGCAAGCCGGCTCCGATTTGGCGGCGGTACGCACGAAAGCCGTGCCGCAAGACGATCACTATCTGATCAGCGGCCAGAAGATCTTCATTACGTTCGGCGAGCACGACCTCGCGGAAAACATCGTACACCTGGTTCTGGCGCGTTTGCCCGATGCTCCGGAAGGAACGAAGGGCATCTCGATGTTCATCGTTCCGAAATTCATTCCGAATGCGGATGGTTCGCTCGGCGAGCGCAACGATGTTTATTGCGCGGGTATCGAACACAAAATGGGACTCAACGCGAATCCGACTTGCACGCTCAACTATGGCGAACGCAAAGGCGGAGCGATCGGTTATCTCGTCGGTGAACCGAATCGCGGCCTCGAGTACATGTTCATCATGATGAACGCCGCGCGCTTTTCGGTCGGCGTGCAGGGTTATGCAATCGCCGATCGAGCCTATCAGCGTGCGCTCGAGTACGCGAAGGAACGCGTGCAGAGCCGCGATGTTGCCTCGCGCAGCCATGACGCGATGCGCATCATCGAACACCCTGACGTACGGCGCATGCTGATGACGATGAAGGCGCAGCTCGAAGCGATGCGCGCGCTTTCGTACGTGACGGCGGCAGCCCTTGACCTTGCGAACCGCCACCCCAACGAAGGAGTTCGCAAAGAGAAGAAGGCGTTCGTCGAGCTGATGATTCCGGTCGTTAAAGGCTGGTGCACCGAAACCGCTCAGGAAGTCGCTTCAACTGCGCTGCAAGTGTTCGGCGGTATGGGCTACATCGAAGAGACCGGCATCGCGCAGCAGTATCGCGACGTGCGGATCACGACGATCTATGAAGGGACGACCGGTATTCAAGCGCTCGATCTCGTCGGGCGGAAGTTGATTCGCGACATGGGCTCGACCGCAACCGCCGTAATTACTCAGATGAAGAGCTTCACCGAAACGATAGAGCCGCTTGAGAACGCCGACGTTAAGGTGATCGCCGCTGCCCTCAAAACGGCGATCGATGCGCTCGCGGAAACATCGCAGTGGATCGGCACGAACGCGATAGGCGATGTGCGCAAAGCGTTTGCCTGTTCGGTTCCCTATCTGAGGCTCTGGGGAATTGTCGCCGGCGGGTGGCAGATGGCTCGTGCCGCCCAAGTCGCTCTTCAGAAGATCGATGCCAACGATCCGGAAGCGGATTTTTATCGCGCTAAACTCACGACCGCGCGTTTCTACGCCGATCACATCCTCACGCAGGCCGCATCGCTGCGCTCGCAGGTCATCGAGGGAGCCGCCGACGTCATGTCGCTGCCCGAATCCCAGTTTGATCTCGATCGCAAAGCGGCCGCCCTCGTTTAGATTGTTAAGTGGATGCGGCGGGCCTTTTCGAAGTCGCTCAGAACTGAACTTTTTCACGAAACGAGGTTACTAAAAATGGCAAACCAGATCGGACATGTTGAACTGACGACAACGGACCTGCCAAGAGCGAGGTCCTTTTACACTGCGCTCTTTGGCTGGGAGTTTACAGATAATCCGATGCCCGGTGGCGACGGCGTCTATGCAATGGCGCGTCCGGAAGGAGGCGCGGCTGCCGGAATGTTGGCGAGTCCGCCCGGGGTTCCAACCGGATGGACGATGTTCATCAATGTTGACGACATCAAATCGACGATGACGAAAGCGAGAGATTTAGGCGCCGTCGTTGTGCGTGATGTGACCGAGGTGCCGGGCTACGGCGCCTTGGCGATCGTCGCGGATCCGACCGGCGCCGTCTTTGGGTTATGGCAAACGAAAGGGTAAAAATCCGCACCGAGTCTGACTCGATGGGCCCGATCGAGGTTCCGGCGGACAAGTACTATGGTGCGCAATCCGCTCGCTCGCTGATCAACTTCAACATCGGGGACGGCACAACACCGCGCGACGTTATGCCGCTGCAGGTCATCAAAGCGATGGGCATGCTCAAGAAAGCATGTGCGCTCGTCAATAACGAGCTGGGAAAGCTCGACCGTAAGAAGACGGATCTGATCGTCGCCGCCGCAGATGAAGTGATTGCGGGCAAGCTTGACGCGCATTTTCCGCTGCGCGTTTGGCAAACCGGCTCGGGCACGCAGACGAACATGAATGTCAACGAAGTGATCTCGAACCGCGCAATCGAGATGGCCGGTGGTGAGATGGGCTCGAAGAAGCCGATCCATCCAAACGACGATGTCAACATGTCTCAATCGTCAAACGACACGTTCCCGACGGCGATGCACATGGCGGCTGCGCAAGCGATGGTCGAGATGCTGCCCGCAGTGCAGAGGCTGCGCGACGCGCTCGATGCGAAGGCGAAGCATTGGCAGCACATTGTCAAAGTCGGGCGCACGCATCTGCAGGATGCGACGCCGCTAACACTCGGTCAAGAATTCTCCGGCTACGTAACGCAACTCGATCGTGCGATGGACAGCTGCCGGCTTGCATTGGACCGGCTTTACGATCTCGCGATCGGCGGCACGGCGGTGGGCACGGGACTTAACGCCCATCCGGAATTCGGCGAGCGCGTCGCAAAACGGCTTGCTGAACTGACCCGCTTGCCATTCCGCTCGCATCCGAACAAGTTCACCGCACTGGCGTCCCACGACGATTTCGTCTTTGCGTCCGGCGCGCTGAAGATGCTCGGCGCGGCGCTGATGAAAATTGCGAATGACATCCGCTGGCTTGGCTCAGGACCGCGCGCCGGGCTCGGCGAGCTTTCGCTGCCGGAAAATGAGCCCGGGAGCTCGATCATGCCCGGCAAGGTCAATCCGACGCAGTCGGAGGCAATGACGATGGTCGTCGTGCAGGTCTACGGTAACGACCTGGCGATCAGCTTCGGCGCATCGCAGGGCAACTTCGAATTGAACGTCTTTAACCCGGTAATGATTTACAATTTCTTGCATTCCACGACGCTGTTGCGCGATGCATGCACGATGTTCCGCCAGCACGCTGTCGAGGGGCTTGTCGCAAATGAAGAGGCGATCGCGAAGCATTTGAATGAGTCGTTGATGGTCGTCACGGCGCTCTCGCCACACATCGGTTATGATAAGGCGGCCCAGATCGCCAAGAAGGCGCACAAAGAGAAGAGCACCCTGAAAGAAGCAGCATTAGCGCTGGGCTACGTCAGTGCAGAAGATTTCGAGCGGTATGTCGTTCCGCACGAGATGACGCACTCTAAGTAAGATCTTTAGAAAGGTGGACGCCGTAGTACTGCGCCGCCTTTTTGATATTCGCAAACGCGACAGCGCGCTCGCGATCTGAAACGCCCTCGACTTGATCGAGGCGCGCGAGCGCACTGCGAACGTGCGACGCGTCGGTCAGCGGCTCTTTGCGCTCCTTAGGAAACGCAAAAACGGTGTCCGGAAGCGCATCTCGCGCGGGCGTCTTGTCGGTCGAATGATAGGGTTTCCACGTTGGCTGAATCATCATTTTGGCGCACCTCTTTCTGAGAAGGAGTGCCCAACAGCGCGCATAAAATCGGCAGAGCGTTCCCTCGATTGTCTGCTTGCTTTGGAAGGAGGTGGAAGCGATGGCAATGCCGACGCATCCCCCGTTGCAGGCCAATCGGATGCTTCGCCTCTTGCCCGAAGGCGAGCTCACGGCGCTGAAAACCGATTTGCACGACATCATGTGGGGCCAGGGCGAGACGGTCTATGAGATCGACGCGCCGGCAGAGCACGTCTACTTTCCGGTCGGAGCAGTCAGCTCAACGATCATCATGATGGAAAACGGAACCGGCGTTGAAACCAACACGACCGGCCGCGAAGGCATGTTGGGCGCTAATGCGGCGCTCGGCTCCGATGCAATGACTGCGAAAGTGATCTGTCAGGTTGCCGGGCCGGTTTATTGCATGCGACTCGCGGCGTTTAAGGATCACCTTCACCGCCAGCCGGTGTTCCGAGATCTAGTGTCTCGCTTCAACGTAACGCTGCTTCAGGTCGTCTCGCAGACCGCCGCCTGCAATCGTCTGCATCACATCAACCAACGTCTGATCCGCTGGCTGCTGATGACGCACGATCGCGTCTTCAACGGTTCATTTAAGCTGACGCATGAGTTCATCTCCTTGATGCTAGGCGTCAACCGCCCGACGGTCACGATCGCCGCTGCAGCTCTTCAGCAAGCCGGGTTCATCAAATACCACCGCGGTCTCGTCACGATTCTCGACCGCAAAAAACTCGAGGAAACGTGCTGTGAGTGTTACAGTATCGTGAAGCGACAATTCGAAGCCTTGCTCCCCAATGGCGTTGACGTACCGCCCGAGAAGCGGGTTTGGCTATAACCTAGCGCGGCCTATCTGAAACCAACGGGCCACTAGCCCGTATTATCCGAAGAAGAATCTTTCTTACTGGACGAGGTGTTTGTGCGCGTTCGACCTTTGGTTTTGCTTGTCACATTAGCCCTTGGACTCGCGTCGACGGCGCCCTTGCCGGCGGCCGCGGCGTCTGCGGGATCGCAACTCCAAGCCCTCTACACACGAGGGCTACTGCGGCAGCTCAAAAATCTGCCGGAAGTCGCGACATTCCTCGGCGACTATCGCTACGACGGGAATTGGAGTGCGCCGGGCATGGCAGGCATTCGCCAAGGTCAAGCGATGCTGCGGCAGTTCGAGAAGCAACTGAATAAGATCGACATGTCGCACGCGACGCTGCGCGAGCGCAACGACATGCGGCTCTCAAGAGCATTTCTCGTTGCGCAAAAACGCCAAGTCGCTGAAGCATTGCAGGGCAAAGATCCAGGTGGTCCGCCGCTGGCAATTGTCGGTGTATTCTTCACGATGCTGTTGCACAAAGATGAACAGAATCCGAATGTTTGGTGGGATCATGTGATTTCGCGGATGGAGAAGGCGCCGGCGTGGCTTACTGCTCAGAAGACGTTGATCACGCATCCGGGCAAACTGCAAGCAGAAGTCGCGCAGCAACAACTCGCGCAAGCACCCGGACTCTTCACCTACATTATGACGCCGATGGCGACCGCGGCGCTCTCGAAAGAGAAGCTCGCTCGCTTTACCAAAGCGCGGGATACGCTCGTCGCATCGCTCACGGCTTGGAATAAGTGGCTTTCCGACAACGCAGCGAGTTGGCCTGAAAACTTCGCGATGGGACGGGACGCGTACAACAAGATGCTGCGCGATGAGCTGCTCTTGCCATACGATGCTGCAGGCATCGAACGGATCGGCCAGATGACGTTGGATGCGGCGATCGCAGATCAGAACACGATCCTCGCCGAGGCAAAAGCGAAGGGAATCGATCTAACGAACGCCGCGCAGGCCGCAACGGTCGGCGGCGGCGCAACGCCTGCTACGAAAGATGCGCAATTTGCATTCTTCCAAACGCAACTCGATACGTTGCAAAATTTTATTCGGCAAAAGCAGATCGTAACGATCCCCGCCTACATGGGACGAATGAAGATCGAGACGACGCCCGCATTTTTGCAGCCCGTGCTGCCCGGGCCGTCGATGAACTCGCCGCCGCTGCTTTCGAAAGAGCGCGACGGCATCTACTTCATTCCGCCGCCTAATCCGCAGATGGCGACGAATCCGAAGTTCTTTGAAGATTTCGATCGCGATCGCGTTCTTATGACGAGCGGGCACGAAGGCTTCCCCGGACACTTTCTGCAGCTCTCGATTGCGAAGCACAACCCGGACGCGGTTCGCCGATTCAGTTTTGACGGCGTTTTTGCCGAAGGCTGGGCTTTTTACGAAGAGCGGCTGCTTCGGCAGTTGGGTCTCTACTGCGACGATCTAGACGGACGTTATGCGGTTGCGCAGTTCGAGCGCCTGCGCGGCGCCCGCGCAATCGTCGATGCAAAACTTGCAACCGGTGAGTGGCCATTCGCACAAGCGCTGCAATGGTTTCAGACAAATGCCGGCGTCGACGCGGAAACCGCGCGCGGAGAAGTCAGTCGCCACGCACTCGGACCCGGGCAGGCATTCGACTACGCGGTCGGTCGGGCACAGATCGTTGACTTATTGAACACATACAAGTCGAAAAAAGGAGCCGCGTTCTCGCTGCTAGGGTTCCACAACGATCTGCTGTCGCACGGAACGGTGCCGATCGCAGTGGTCGCGAGCGAGATGCTCGCGGAGTAGCTACTCCTTTTTGAGCGCGGCAGCGCCTACAAGCGTCTTCCTGCCGCGCTCCGGCTCGCCGGCCACGAGATAGAAAACCGCCGACAAGAAGTAGAGCGCGATGCTCACTCGCGGCGCAAACGGCGAAATCGCGACGGCGATCAGGTAAAAGCCGATCCCGAGCGCATAGCGCAGACTCGCCTGTTTGATGCTTTGTTCCGAAATCAGCGACCGATCGAAATAACCATATCGGATCACGTACCACCAGGTGTAATTCGCATACGTCGCGATCACGAGCAAGGTTAGACCGTAGAACGTGACGGCTGCGGCCATATCGCCATACTCCGTAATGATCGCCGTTGGGAACGGAATGAACGAAATCATGAGCAGCAAGATTAGGTTTCGCCAGACGATCGGACGATCGACCCGCGTTAGATACTCAAAGACGGAGTGGTGGTTCAACCAGTAGATTCCGATGACCAAGAAGCTCGTCACATAGGCCAAGAACTGCGGCCAGAGGATGATCAGGGCGTGCCAGAATGCCCCGGGAGTATGCTGAGTCAAAATCGGCACGTGAATCTCTAGCACCAATACGGTCGCTGCGATCGCAAAGACCGCGTCGCTGTACGATTCGATCCGCGAAAGCTTCATACCGCGGCGACTCGTTTGAGATCCGCTATAAACTTCGCCATTTCGCGGTGGCGCGTTTGATCGTCACGCGCTCGTAGGATCGCAGAGGGGTGGACCGTTGCGATGATGTTCGGTGCCCAGGGCGAGGAAAGGATCGTTTCCCCGCGGTGCATCGTCAATCGGAAATCCGATCCGAAGAGCGTCTTTGCGGCAGTCGCGCCGAGCGCGACGATCACATCCGGCTTAACCTGCTTGACTTCTGCGTCAAGCCATGGCCGGCACGCCTGCAACTCGATCACTCTCGGCGTTTGATGGATGCGGCGCTTGCCGCGCACAATGAACTTGAAATGCTTGACGGCGTTTGTGATGTAGACACCGTCTGGGTCGATGTCTGCCTCGACCATCGCACGCCTGAGCAGTTTGCCGGCCGGACCGACAAACGGATGCCCCGCTCGATCTTCGCTATCACCGGGTTGCTCGCCGATGAACATGATCTTCGCGCGCGCCTTTCCTTCGCCGAAGACGGTTTGGGTCGCGGCTTTATAGAGATCGCATCCGCGACAGCGCGCCGCCGCCTCTCGCAAACTCTTCAGCGAGCGCTTTTCGGGAAGATAATTGGCCGCCGACCGCTTCGGTTTCATCGCAAAACGGGGTGCCGCGAGGCGCGCGCGACGTCGATTGCTTTCGCGAAATCGTGCAACGTCCACCACCCGTGAACGCGAACGCGAGGCAGTTGCAACGCGCTTTCCGGCGGTATGATATTGATTGGATCGGTTGTCACCGCAAGCGGAACGCCTTCGCGCCGGACGATGTCCAGCGTATCGCGATTGAAGCGGCCTGAAGGGTACGCATACGACTCGATTGGCGTCCGAAGCGTGACTTGCAACACGTTTATCGATTCCACGATTTGATTTCGTTGCTCGGCCGGACTCATCAACGAAAGATCGTTATGTTGCACGCCGTGTGCAGCGATATCCATCCGATCGCGAGCCATCATCCTTACTTCTGCCCAAGTTAGATGCCGCGCCTTGCCGAGGTTGCCGGTCACGATGTAAAAGGTTGCGCTGTCAGCGAACCTGCGCAAAACGGGAACCGCATACTTGTATTGATCGGCGTACCCATCATCGAAGGTCAAAACGACGGCATCGTCAAGCGGTGCGCGGCGCTTCATTCGCGACTCGAGTTGCGCCATGCTGATTACAGCGATGCCGTGTTGCTTAAGGTAGGAAAGTTGCTGTTTAAGTTGAGCCGGCGTTACGGTTAGATCGCGGCTGATCTCGTCGCTGGGAGATGCGACGTCGACCCGATGGTACATGAGGATCGGCGGCGGCACAAAGCTTGGAGCGGCAGACACCGGAAGCGCTGGGTGGGCCACGGTAAGCGTGGTTGCGAGCGTTAAGCCGATTCGAAGGAACACCTAAAGACCGCAGGTTCGGCGCGGTGCGG
>JAFARW010000223.1 GCA_019245275.1 Vulcanimicrobiota bacterium | reverse complement strand
TATGGGATGGGCACCTCCGGCGAAGCTCAGAACATCGCGCACCAGCAAAAGCACATGGAGATGCAGTCGATGCGCGCGTTTCGCGACCGCTTCTCGATCCCGGTCTCCGACGAGCAGATCGAAAAGATTCCGTACTACAAGCCGCCGGACGACAGCCCCGAGATGAAATACCTTCGCGAACGGATGCGCGAGCTTGGAACGCTGCCGAAACGCCGTCGCCGTGCGGCGCCGTTGGCCGTTCCGCAACTATCCGCGTTCGAGACCCAACTTCACGGCACCGGGGACCGCGAGATCTCGACGACGATGGCGTTCGTGCGGATTTTGGCGGCCGTGATTCGCGACAAAGGGATCGGGCATCGCGTCGTGCCGATCGTCGCCGATGAATCACGGACGTTCGGCATGGAAGGGATGTTCCGGCAGCTCGGCATCTTCTCGCAAGTTGGACAGCTCTACAACCCGCAAGATGCGGCCCAACTTATGTACTACCGTGAAGACAAATCGGGGCAGATTCTTCAGGAAGGGATCAATGAAGCCGGCGCGATCTCATCGTGGATCGCAGCCGCGACGTCTTACTCGAGCAACAACGAGCAGATGATCCCGTTCTACATCTTCTATTCGATGTTCGGTTTCCAGCGCGTGGGCGATCTCGCGTGGGCCGCCGGCGATATGCGCAGCCGCGGCTTCTTGATCGGTGGAACGTCGGGGCGCACGACTCTAAACGGAGAGGGTCTGCAGCACGAGGACGGCCACAGCCAAGTCCTCGCGTCATTCATCCCCAACTGCGTCTCGTACGACCCAACCTACAGTTACGAACTTGCCGTCATCATTCAGGACGGCTTGCGGCGGATGTGCGCTGCGCAGGAAGACATCTACTATTACATCACCGTGATGAACGAGAACTACCACCACCCCGACATGCCGGGCGGCGTCGAAAACGGCATTCTACGCGGGATGTATCTGCTGCGCGACTGCGGCAAGAGTGACACGAAGCGGGCGCGCGTGCAGTTGTTGGGCTCCGGTGCGATCTTGCGCGAGGTGATCGCGGCGGGAGAGTTGCTCGCGAACGACTTCGACGTCGCGGCGGACGTCTGGAGCGTAACGAGCTTCAACGAGTTGCGACGCGACGGGCTTGCGGTGCATCGTTACAACATGCTGCATCCGGAGGAGAAACAACGAACGCCCTACGTTGAGCAATGTTTAATGGAGCACGCGGGACCAGTGGTTGCGGCAACCGATTACGTGAAGACATTCGGCGACCAGATCCGGCCTTTCATTAAGCGGCCATACTGCGCGCTGGGCACGGACGGTTACGGGCGAAGCGATTACCGTCGGATGTTGCGCGAATTCTTCGAAGTGAGCCGCGAGTTCGTTGCTATTGCAGCGCTCAAGAAGCTTGCCGATGCAGGCACGGTGCCCGTCTCGACGGTTTCGCAGGCCATCAAGAAGTACGGCATCGATCCGAACAAGCCAAACCCGCTAACGGTGTAGTCAGGAGAGGAGCGCTGCATTGAGCGAGACGACAGTCCGCGTGCCTGACATCGGAGACTTCAAAGACGTCCCCGTGATCGAGGTGCTCGTCAAACCCGGCGATCGCATCAATAAGGAAGACCCGTTGATTACGCTGGAGTCGGAGAAGGCGACAATGGAGGTGCCGGCTCCGGCTGAAGGCGTTGTCAAAGATCTGAAAGTCAACGTTAACGACAAGGTTTCGCAAGGATCCGAGATACTGACGCTGACGGTCGCGGAGGCAGCGCAACAGCACGCCGAAACAACAGTCGAGCAGAAGCGCGCCGACGATCGGCGTCCCGACGCGAATGTCGATGAAGGCGAAGAGGTGATGGAAGGGCCGGGGCCGGCGCCCGCGCCCGCGCCCGCGCCCGCGCCGCAAGCGAAGCAGTTTACGCCGCCGCCGCCTTCGCCTAACGGCGAAGCGGAACGTGACGGCGATGTGCATGCAAGTCCGTCGATTCGCCGATTCGCGCGCGAGCTCGGCGTCGATCTCCGCGGGATTCACGGCTCCGGCCCAAGCGGCCGAATCACGCGCGAAGACGTACAAGGCTACGTCAAGACTGCGTTACGCGAAGGCGTCGCGAGCGATCGCACTCCCGGAGCCGCGCCAGGCGTTGCACCTTGGCCGAAAGTTGATTTCGCGCAGTTCGGTCCGATCGAGCGGCGACCGCTCTCGCGCATCAAGAAAATCGCCGGCCCGGCGCTGCACCGCAATTGGGTGATGATCCCGCACGTGACCAACAATGAGGACGCGGACGTCACCGAACTCGAAGAATTCCGCACGCGCGTCAATGCCGAAACAGCGGCCGGCGGCGTCAAAACGACGATCCTTGCATTCTTGATCAAAGCTGCAGTCGCTGCGCTTCAAAAGTATCCGGAATTTAATTCATCGCTCGACGGCGACGAGCTGATCGTGAAGCAGTACTACAACGTCGGCTTCGCTGCCGACACGCCCCAAGGGCTCGTCGTGCCCGTCATCCGCAACGCTGATCAAAAGGGCGTCCTACAGATTGCCGGCGAGACGGCGCAGCTCGCGGCAAAGGCACGCGACGGCAAACTCGGCCCGAACGACATGTCCGGCGGAACATTTACCATTTCGAGCCTTGGCGGGATCGGCGGCACCTACTTTACGCCAATCATCAACGCTCCCGAAGTCGCAATTCTCGGCGTCTGCCGTGCCGCGTGGCGTCCAAAGTGGAACGGCAGCCAATTCGTGCCTCGCCTAACGTTGCCGCTTTCGCTTTCATATGACCACCGCGTCATTGACGGCGCAGCGGCCGCCCGCTTCAACGTCTATCTCGCCGCGCTGCTCGCGGATATGCGGCTTGCGATGCTTTAGAAAGGAAGAAATGAGCACAATCACCGGTATGGATCTTGTCGGCTTCAGCTCACGGAGATCGAAAGAGCTCGTCGCGTTCTATCGCGACGTGCTAGGCCTGAAGCCGACGCTTAATGATGAAGATGGAACGGCAGCGGAATTCGAACTGTCGGACGGCAGCACGCTCGGCATCTGGGATCCGAAGGACGAGAACATGTATCACCCCGGCGCGGCAATCATGTTTTCGGTGCCGGACGCCAAGGTCGCGGTCGAAGAGTTTCGCAAACGCGGTGCGCAAATCGCGGACGTCATTGAGACGCCCGTGTGCTTTCTCGCCCCGGGTCAAGATCCGGAGGGGAATGCGATCGTAATCCATCAGCGCAAGAACAGTTAAGGAACCGCGCGTCGTCCGTACGCATTACCGGCTAGCCGGCCGAGCAACGCGCCGCCGGCGATGCAGAATGCGACAACAAACGTCGCCGTTTCAAACCCCGTGCCATGGCTGACGACGAATAGGCCAACGACAACGCCAAAGGCGGCCCCGCAGAGGCGCAGCGCTTGTACGTATCCCAAGCGGCGAACGTCGGCAGTCATAACGCGTTTCGGAGCGGCGGCGCCGACGAAGTAGGCGATCCCGAAAAGCAGCATCACTGCGCCGAACGCTGCTATGTAGATTGAAAAAGCGGGAAAGAAATCGCTTCCAATGCGCAAGAAGTGCAAGAAGATCTGGAGAGCATACGCCAGCAGTACGATCGCACCTAGGATCACGAAATTCAGAGTTACGTTAAATGGGGTTGGTGTAAAGTAGTGTGCGAACCATCTGTGATGGCGCAGCCAGAAGACGCAGATCACGATAAACGTGAAGACAAACGCAGCCAATCCGAAGGGCTGATAGAATAGGTCCGCAACATGCTTTGGAAACGTCAAGTTGAGGCTCAGTTGCGCCAGACTAAAACCGATGACGACGTCGCTAAAGGCCTCTAAACGATGTGAAAACCTTTCGTCATCGCTAGACTGACCGATCTTCACCCCGCGGCTTTGAGTTGACGCAGAACGTACTGCAGGATCCCGCCATGGCGGTAGTACTCCGCCTCATCCGGCGTGTCGATTCGGACCAATACTTTGAATGAAAGCGTCTGTCGCTCGGCATCCGTCACTTTGACGTGCAGCGTCATGCGCGGATGTACGCCCTGCTCCTCGAGTCCAACGATGTCGTAGGTCTCCTCGCCGGTAAGCGCATAGGTCGAACGGTCAGCGCCGTCGAGAAACTCGAGCGGCAGAATGCCCATGCCGATCAAATTGCTGCGGTGAATCCGCTCGAATGACTCCGCAATGACTGCGCGCACGCCGAGCAGCATCGGTCCCTTCGCCGCCCAATCGCGTGACGAGCCCGAGCCGTACTCTTTACCGGCCAGCACGATCAGCGGAGTACCGTCGGCCTTATACTTCATCGCCGCGTCGTAGATCGCCATCCGCTCGTTCGCCGGCAAATAGCGGGTCATTCCACCTTCCACGCCGTCCGCTAATTCGTTGCGAAGCCGCACGTTCGCAAACGTTCCGCGCATCATCACTTCATGGTTTCCCCGGCGCGCACCGTATGAATTGAAGTCGACCGGATTCACGCCGTGGTCGGTCAGATATTTCGCGGCCGGCGACGTGCGCGTGATCGTTCCCGCCGGGGAGATGTGGTCGGTCGTGACGCTATCGCCGAGAACGGCTAAGGCGCGCGCGCCAAGTATGTCGCTGATCACCGGCAACTCCATGCGCATGCCTTCGAAATAGGGCGGCTTCTTAACATACTCGGATTGCAGATCCCAACGGTAGCGCTCGCCTTCCGGCACCGGCAAATCGAGCCAATTCTGATCGCCGCGAAAGACGTCCGCGTATCGGCGACGGAACATCTGCTCGGAAACGGAGTTTGCAACGACCTCGTTGATCTCGGCGTTGCTCGGCCAGATGTCTTTCAAGTACACCGGTGAACCATCGCGGCCGTTGCCGAGCGGTTCTCGGGTCAGATCGACGTCCATCCGCCCGGCGAGCGCGTAAGCGACGACAAGCGGCGGCGAGGCAAGATAGTTGGCGCGCACCTGCGGATGGATGCGGGCCTCGAAGTTGCGATTGCCGCTCAAGACTGCTGCGACGATCGTATCCTGCTCCGCAATCGTTTCTGCAATTTCAGGCGGCAGCGGACCGCTGTTGCCGATGCAGGTCGTGCAGCCGTAGCCAACCAGATTGAAGCCAAGTTCGTCGAGCGCTTCTTGTAGACCGGAGCGTTCAAGGTAATCGGTCACGACTTGCGAGCCGGGTGCAAGCGAAGTCTTCACCCATGGCTTGCGTCGCAGCCCGCGCTCGAGCGCGTTTCGCGCCACGAGGCCAGCAGCGATCATTACCGCTGGATTCGAAGTATTCGTGCAGCTCGTTATCGCCGCGATAACGACGTCACCGTCCGAGAGATCGACGCCGGGGCGCGCAGCGACCGCCGTCCCGCCGCCGCCTTCGTTCTCGAGCCGTGCGACTGCGTTGATCGCTTTCGCATCGCGCAGGGCTTGCCACTCGACCAGTGCCTCAAGAAAATTCTCTTTGACGTGCGAGAGCGCGACTCGATCTTGCGGGCGGCGCGGTCCGGCAACGTTCGGTTCGACCGTCGCGAGATCGAGCGCAAGCGTCTGCGTGAAATGCGGATCGGGCACCTCGTCAGTTCGAAACATCCCCTGTGCCTTCGCATACGCCTCGACAAGCGCAATTTGCGTATCGTCGCGTCCTGTTAAGCGCAAGTAATCGAGCGTCTTCGCGTCGATAGGAAAGATCGCACACGTTGAACCGTACTCGGGCGACATGTTGCCGATCGTAACGCGATCGGCGACGCCCAAATTCGATAACCCCTCGCCGTAAAACTCGACAAACTTGTCGACGACGCCGAGCTTGCGCAGCATCTCCGTAACGGTGAGGACGAGATCGGTCGCGGTAACGCCTTCGCGCAAAGCGCCCTCTAAACGAAATCCGACGACCTCGGGAACGAGCATCGTGACCGGCTGTCCAAGCATCGCGGCTTCCGCTTCGATGCCGCCCACTCCCCACGCCAAAACGCCGAGGCCGTTCACCATTGTCGTGTGCGAATCGGTGCCGACGAGGGTGTCCGGATACGCGAGCGCCTCGCTCGCGTCGGAGGCGAGGCCTGCACCGCCGGCGCCGAAGATGACGCGCGCCAGATACTCGATATTGACCTGATGGACGATGCCGGTGTCGGGCGGAACGACGCGAAAATTCGAAAGTGCGCGCTGTCCCCATTTCAAAAACGCATACCGTTCTCGATTGCGCTCCAATTCGAGGGCTGCATTTTTCGCAAACGCATCGGGCGACGCAAAGCGGTCGACTTGTACGGAATGGTCGATCACGAGCTCCGCCGGTTGCAGCGGATTGATCGCCTTGGGATCACCGCCGAGATCCGCCATTGCATCCCGCATTGCGGCGAGGTCGACGATCGCCGGCACGCCCGTGAAGTCTTGCAGCAGCACACGCGCCGGCTGAAAGGAGATCTCGCGATGCGGCGGGCTCTTCGGATTCCATTTTGCGAGCGCTTCGATGTCGGCGCGTTTGACGGTGCGCTCGTCTTCAAAGCGCAGCAGGTTCTCGAGCAGAATCTTAATCGAAAACGGAATTGTTTCGAGCTGGGCGCCGATGCTTTCAAGCGCCGCAAGACGGTAGAAATTGTAGCGCCGGTCGCCGACCGTTAAGGTATCAGCCGCTTGAAAACTGTTCTTAGACGCCATGACAGGTGATTTGGGGGGTTCGCTGTGCGTAGCCTTCGATGCGCAAAGCCCGCCGGCCTGAGAGCAGCTCCCAAAGGGGGTCGACGATCAGCTCTGCGCGCCATGCGGTCAAATCTAAGCCGTGGGCGAGCGCCTCGCGATCGGACGGCAGCTCGCGAGCGATCCGCTCGAGTGCGTTGCGCGGCACCAGCAGACTTGCCGGCAATTCGTTTGCGCGCGCGATCGTTGCCACGAGCACGCTCATCGCGGCGACGAGCCCTTCACGCTGGACGCCGACAGGACGTGCCGGCTTTTGCGGCAGATCCGCCTCCGGAATTGCCTCGCCGCGCGCGACGGCCGCTAAGATGTCATTGCCAAGCGATCTGCGCGCACCGGCATCGAGGCGCCGTAATTGACTCAAATCCTCTTGCGTCTTCGGGCGCAGTGTGGCGAGACCGGCGAGGACGTCGTCGCCGAGCACGTACCGCAACGGCACGTCGCGTCGCCGCGCAACGGAGTCGCGCAACGCCGTCAGCTCGCTGAGGATGCCGAGCTCGCGCCGGTTCATCCGGTTCGCACCTGGTATGCGCAGATAAGCGCGATGGGGATCGATGCGATAATGCTCGAGCATCCCCAACGGTCGAAACTCCTCCAAAGCCCACTGCAATCGCTCGCGTGATTCAAGTCGCACGCTAAGGCCATCTTGCAGATCCAATAGATGTGCGACGTCGTCGACCAAATACTCGAGTTGCATCGGACTCAAGGGACGAGCGCTCCAATCGCTGACCGTTTGCGTCTTCTTCAACCGCACCCCGAGCATGTCGCGCACGAGTTCGGCAAGTGACACCGAGAGGCCGTAACCGCAGAACGCGGCGGCGACTTGCGTGTCAAAAGCGCGCGCGGGGACACGATCGAAACGATCGGCGAAGATTTTGAAATCACCGCTAAGCGCGTGCCCGACGACCAATGTTTCAGCTAATGCTTCGATCAGCGGTGAAAGGGCGCCGACAGCCGGCGCGTCGATCACGGCCACTTCATCCGCAAACGCGATCTGCATCACCATCAACCGCGCCGTATAGGCGCGTTCGTTGTGAAACTCGGTATCGAGCGCGACGCGCGGGGCAGCGCGGACACGTGCGGACAGTTCCGCTAAGCCCGCCGCGTCGGAGATGATGCGGTAGTTCACGGCTTGCGATACCGATGGAAGAAATGCGGCCGATGCTTCTCGTAAAATTCGTGCATGCGTTGATGGACGCTGTGCTCGTAGTTGTGGACGACGACGGTAACCTGATTTCCGAAAATCGCCAGTAGCGTGCAGATCGGCACCGCGATCGCGCACATCGTCCAAACGTGTCTGAAAATCGGAACGCGAAAGGTTGCCGCGACACTTGTCGCGAGCGTTCCGCCTAGGCCGGGTATCAAACGGACGGAGAGCAAAAACGGCGCCGAGCCGATTCGGAAGCGGCGAATCCACGGCGGCAAGCGCTCGAGCGTGCTTTCCAAATCGAGCAGATGCGACGCACGTTGGCTTAGATAGTAGCCGAGCAATGCCGCAAAAACGAGTCCGATCGCATTGACGATCGAGCCCCAGAGCGGACCGAAGATGGCTCCGTTCATGATCGCCAATGCGTCCGTGATCGAGAACGGCGCCGATGCGACCAGCGTGAAGATGCCGATCGCAATCGGGTATGCTAGCGGCCCGATCGTGCGGATATATTTCTCGACCGCCGGCTGATGGCGAATGACGAGCGCGGCTAGCGTGAACGAGAGCACGAGAATCGCGATCGCCGCGAGGCGGCGGGTAAAATTGCTCAAGCGGGCGCGTTTTCGCGCCCGCTTGCCGTGTCACCCTGAGCTTGTCGAAGGGCAACCGTAATCGAGCTTACATGGCCTTCATTTTGCCGTTGGCATCGAGATGATAAGCGCTGGCGAGGTCCGTCAGCGCGGTTAGCAAGATCACGTGGTACTGCGCGTCGGCGGCAACGCCGTACTTGCCATCGATGTCCGTCATGATCTGCATGTGCAACGGGTGTCCAACGAGGTGATCGAGGCCGGCTTCAACGTTGTGCTTGTCGCCGCCGATCGAGGATGCTCCCCAAAGCACGCCGGCGAGTTTTTCGCCATCTTTCGGGTCAACGGCCGGCTGGCTCGGAAGCGTGATGTGCTTCACGGTCACATAATGCAACGCGTCGCTGATGATGAAGTCGAACGTCTTCACAAACTGTCCGACGGCGCTCTTGCCGTACTGCTTCGAGAGTTTTGCGACTTCTGCGCTCGTCTTATCACCGGCAAGCGTCTTAAGCAGCGTCATCGTGCTGTATTGCTTCGGTCCGCCCCCGGCCATCACGACCGCAAGCGTTACGCTCAGAGCCGGCGCGCCCGTGTAAACGCCGGGGCCGCCAAAGCGTGAGTTCATTTTGAGGTCGACGCCCGACGGAACCGCGGCCATTTGGCTTGCGGACATCTTCGAAGCAGCTTGAACGGGAGACATCGAGAGCGTCAATGCGGCGATCGCAAGCCCTCCGAGAAAACGAGAGATATGCATAAGCTCCTTTCTTTACGATGACAGGTTGAGATCAGGTCCTCTTTCCATCACGACAACGGCACAGCGCCGGATTTGGATTGGCGACGGCGTACTTAGCCGCCATGGAACCGCTGAAAGCGCCCTCGCGCGTCGGCATCGTCGGAACGGGACGCATGGGCGCCAACATCGCGCTGCGGCTCAACGATACCGGTTGGAACGTCGAGGCGCTTTACGATGCGGATCCGGCATCTGCGAATGTGCTTTCCGAGCAAGTCGGCGCCGTGATTGCGGCAACGCTGGCGGACGTTACCGATCTTTGCGACGTCGTCCTAACCGCCGTCAGCGACGACGCTGCAACGCTTTCGATCTTTGCTGAGAAAGGCGACTCGCTTCTCGCCGGCGCTAAGGACAAGCTTTTCATCAATTGCGCGACGCTGTCGCCCGCAGTGCATGTGGAAGCCGAACGCCGCGCACGCTCAAACGGCGCGCAAGCGATCGAAGCGTGCATGGCCGGATCGATGCCGCAAGCGCGATCCGGTACGCTCTTTTTGATGTGTGCCGGAGATCGAGACGCATTTGAACGCTCGCGGCCATTGCTCGAAGCGATGGCTTCCGAGATTCACTATCTCGGTGGGCCTGGAAAGGCAGCCGAAACCAAAGCCCTCGTCAACATGCTGATGAATATCAACACTGCGGGCTTGGCAGAGGGCTTGGGACTCGGCGATTCGCTCGGCTTGGACCTTACAGAGCTGCGTGAGATCTTCTCAAAAACCGGCGCTGCATCGCGCGTGCTCGAGACGGACGGCGCAGATATGCAGATGCGCGATCACGAAACATATTTTTCCGCTGCGCACGCCGCAAAAGACTCGAACATCGCGCTTCAACTCGCGCGCGACGTTGGGTTGAACTTACCGCTTGCAGCCGCCGCGGCGGCGCAATACGATCGAATGGTTACGCAAGGAATAGGCGACCTCGATAAGTCGGGCATTGCAGAGCTGACGTTTCAGTCACGCCGCGCTAAATCTTAGACTCGATATCCTCGATCATCGCCTGATACTTCGGATCGTCGGTCGGCGCTTCGGATAGCCACGCGTCCAAGATCTCTTCGCCGAGCGGCAGCGATGTCGCGCGAAGGCTCAGCGCCAAAACGTTGGCATCGTTCCATTTGCGCGCGCCGGCGGCCGTTTGCGGATCGTGACACAATGCTGCACGAATTCCCGGCACTTTATTGGCCGCAATCGAGGCGCCCGTTCCAGTCCAACAGCACACGATGCCTGAATCCGCATCGCCGTTGCGGACCGCTTCAGCAACGCCGCGCGCCGCATGGGTCCACGAATCATCATCCGATGATAGAGCACCATGAAGCGAAACTTGGTGACCTCTGGATTCCAGTATCCGCTGCAATCCCGCAGTCAGTTCATTGGACAGATCGCTGCCCAGCGCTATTCGCATAGCGCGATTATACTGCGCTAGTACAAATTTATGACGTTGGCGTTGAGCGAGCCGTCACCGTTCATCTGACCCTGAATGTCGACGCGGTTACCGACTTCGATCGATGCGCCGCGCGGGTTGATCACCGTTCCCTGGTGGAGATGCACGTCGCGGTAGGTGCCATTGGCAAACCGAATCTGCATATCGTAGTGACGGAAATACGTCACGACCCCTCGCGCCCGGTTCGGCTCCCAGCCGAAGTCAGCTTTGACGCGCCCGGCTAGGGCATTGATCACCGACTGAACGATCGGGTTGACGGTCGGCGGCACAGTCGGAAGAGCGACGGGCGTTGGAGCCGGAGTGGTCTGGGCGGAAACTAACGCGCCGGCCAACAGGAACAGGACGGCCGTGGCGGCCGCAAAAAATCGCGCTTTCATACCCGAACAACGCGACCGCTCCAGTTGATGGTTCCCGCGATCCGGCCGGCATCGACCGTCATGCTGCTGCGCGCCGAGAAGCGCGCGCCTTCCTTTGAAGTCCTGATGCTGCGCCGCAGCGCCAAGAGCGCCTTTGCTCCCGACGTCTTCGCCTTTCCCGGCGGCGCCGTCGAACCGGCCGATTACAGCGACCAGGCGAGAGCGCGAATCCAAGGGCTCGATCGCGAGCGCCTGGCGCGCATGTTCCGAGCTAAGCGAGCTGCGTCGCTCGACGATCCGACGCTTGCCGAGCTTGAAGATGCAGATCGAGCCGCGCTGATCGTTGCAGCCGCCCGCGAACTCTTTGAAGAGGGCGGCGTTCTGCTCGGCAAAACGCTCGATTCCGGCACAGACATCGCATCCTTAAAAGATGCGCGCGAAGCGCTGTGGCGTGGAGAGTCAGACTTCACGGACATCTTGCGCAGCCGCGACCTCCAGCTCGATGCTTCAGGACTCGAGCTGTTCTCGGTTTGGGTAACGCCGCCCAATGAAGCGCGGCGATTTTACGCGCACTTCTTCACGGCTCGCGCCGATCGCCAGCTTGCTGCGGCAGATCGCATTGAAACGCACGATGAAATCTGGATCGAACCCCAAGTTGCGCTGCGCGAGTACGAAGCCGGACGCTTCGCGATGGTCTATCCGACAATCAAACATATCGAACGGTTAGCAGCGTTCAGCGGCATCCAAGAAGTTCTCGAATTCGCGCGCACCAAACCCATTCTGCGGATCATGCCGAACGCAACGGCCGAGCATGAGTTTTCACTGCCGGCGGAGCTCGAAAACGCGTGGTAGCAAAGTCGCGGATCACGCTCGTGCGTGCGCCCAACCCCTCCGCTCTTACGCTCTCCGGAACGAACTCTTATCTAATCGATTGCGGTAATGAAGAAGCCGTTTGCGTCGATCCCGGGCCGCCGATCGACCGTCACGTCGATGCATTAATCGAGACTGCTGCGCAAAAACAACTGCGCATCATATGGATTCTGATCACACACGGCCACCCCGACCACGCGCCGGCGGCGGTGCCGCTCGCGCAGCGCACCGGAGCGAACGTTGCCGCACATCCGAACTCAAAAGCCCCGCACGATCGAGCGTTGCACGATCGCGAAACCTTAGAAGTGGGGCGCGAGCGGTTCCTCGCGGTAGATGCCCCCGGGCACACCTTCGATCATTTGGTTTTCTACGATCCACGCGAGCGCGCACTCTTCACCGGCGACGTTGTTTTAGGGGAAGGCACCGTCGTAATCGCACCGCCCGGCGGGGCGATGCGCCCGTATCAAGCGACGCTGGCGCGTCTGCTCGCCGATTTTCCCGAACTAGATCGCATCTACGGCGGACATGGAGAGCCGGTCGATGATGCGCCCGCAAAACTGCGCGAGTACATCGCGCACCGCCACCTTCGCGAACAGCAGGTGATCGGCGAGCTTGAGAATGGTCCGCGGACGATTCCCGATTTGATCACTGCAATCTATGCCGAAACCGATTCGCGATTATGGCCCGCCGCGGCTCGCCAAATGCTGGCACACCTTGAAGCATTGGAGCACGAAGGACGAGTCCGTTCTCGTCAGCTCGATCGGGCGATGACGCTCGAAGAGAAGACGATTCTGATCCCTGATTGGTCCTCAAGTGCCGGCGCCGAAGAGGCGGAAGTTGTGCGCGCCGAGCTTGGGACCGATGTCGATCCGGAGCTGCGCGTCTACGAAATGTGCAACACAACCTTGCCGAACTGATCGGCGTGTTCGAGTCGCTCGGCTGCCGCTACAATATCCGCTAACTCGAATGTTCGATCGACAACCGGCCGTAATCCACCGGTAAAGAGTTTCAGCATCGCGGAAAAATCTTCGGGACTCCCCATCGACGTTCCCAAAACATCTCGCTGGTGCCAGAAGATTGAAAACGGTCTGATCTTCGCGTCGCCGGTCGTGCCGCCATATGTCACGACACGACCGCCCGGTTTGACGATGTCGATCACGCGCGCCAACGTCTCGCCGCCGGCAGAATCGATAGCGACGTCAACGCCGATTTTTCGCGCCGCCTTGTACCACTCCGGATCGTTGCGGTAGTTCAGCGTCTCGTCCGCGCCGAGGGCTTTCGCACGGTCCAATTTTTCGTCGCGCGAAGACGTGACGATGACGCGCGCCCCGATGTGCTTGCAAAACAGCAGAACGAACGTCTGCACGCCGCCGCCGACGCCGGTGACAAGCACCGTATCTTTGGCGCTGATTCGCCCGCGTGTAAACGTCGCTCGGTAGGCGGTAAGGCCGCCAAGCGGTAATGCGGCCGCTTCTTCGTCGCTGAGTCCCTGCGGCGTCGGCGCAACGTTCTGCGCCGGGACGCTAACATAATCGGCAAGCGTACCGGCGCGCGGCATACCGAGGATCGTGGCGCGCGAGCTCCAGACGCGCGGATTGTCCCCCCAGTCGAGCATCGGGTTGATTACAACCGGCGTGCCGACGGCCGGTGCGCTCACGCCCTCGCCGAGCGCGGCAATCGTACCGGTTCCATCGGAGCCCAAGATGACCGGCAGTTCAATCCCGGGATAAAGACCTTGCGTAATGTAGACGTCACGATGGTTTAAAGCGGCGGCACTGAGTCGAACGAGGATCTCACCCGCGCCGGGAGCGGGCTCAGCGACTTGATCGAGCTGGAGATTTTGAACGCCACCGAGCTGGTGAAGCCGAACCGCTTTCATCATTCTCGCACCGTCAACACCAGCCGCGCACCGAACGGTTCGATGAAGAAGCGGTCGGTAGGCAGTGGCATCAATCCGTTTGGACCGTTGCCCAGATACGGAACACCGCCTCTCAGTTGCGTGAACCGGCCATTGACCGCATTGGTCAGATTGCTGAGCGCAAGCGTGAGGTCGGTTTTGCCAAAACTGCGACCGATGACACCGTCGATCAGCGCATAGGGACCTTGATTCAATTCATTATTCTTGCCGCGAAACTGCGCATCGAGTGCCGCATGCCACGGGCCGCTGGCCCAGCCGATTTGAATCGAGCCTACCTGCTGCGGAATGCCCAAGAACTGCTCTCCCGTTACCAAGAATCCGCCCGAAGTCGGATTTGAGACCGTTGCCGGAAGGTTGTACGGATAGGCGACGTTGAGCCCGTACTGTGCCACGACGCTCACTTTGTTGAATCGATGCGTAAAGCGAACTGCTCCGCCTTGATACGTCACGTTTCCGACATTGATCGGGAACGAGTAGCTGATCGTGGGACAGGTGTTGCCCGGATAAAAATTCTCGATCGGATCGCGTAAGTTCGTTCGGTATGCAGAGATATCTAAGACGGAGCCGCTTGTCGATCGGTGCGCATACCCAAGTTCGTATTCGGTCGCATGCTCGGCCCGTTCGTTCGGATTACCCTGGCCCGTGATGACGCAATCCGCATTCGGCGGAGGTAAGGCGTCGTTCGGAAAGACATAGCGCTCGATCAGGAGCGGCGCGCGAAAACCCGTCCCGACTGAAAAGCGCAGCACGCTCGAATCGCTCAGGTCGTAGCTTGCGCCGAATCTCCCATCGAGGCTGCTTCCAAACGTCGTGTAATGCGATGCATAAAGCGCCGCTGCAAGCCGAACCCGTGCGCTCGGACGCGTCGCTGCGCGCACGAAATATGAGCCGATCGTCTGCGATTGTGGTGTAGCGACGTTGGTTTCGGCAAGCGACTCGTCTTGCACGTAACCACCGAAGGAATATTCGGAGCGGTCGAACGCGCGCTGCCAGCTGAGCGAAACCGTCTGCCGCTTGTCATGGTGCGAGATGTCGTACGGCGAGAGGCCCGCGGGCGCGAGCAGCATCGCGATCGTGTTGTTCGACGCGGAAAAGCCGGCGGCGAGCGTTCCGGCGCCAAGCGGGCTGCGCGCCCGGACATCGTATGCACGAATGCTTTGGCCAACGCCGATCCCTCCCGGACCGACAAAACCGCCTGGGACAGCGTTGGATGGATCGGGAGCGTTCATCGCGGCGCTCTCGTCGCGGTCGTCGCCAAGCGTGAAGATGCGCAGCGCAAGGTCGGCGCGCGGTGAAAACGTCCACGTGAGGTGCGCCAGAGCAGAACGGCTGCTAACGCTCGAGCCGAGATGAACGATGCTCGTTTGACCCGGCACGCAGGGGTTCGTTTGGCATAGCAGCGCATCCTGATTGACGTATCCGGCACTCTGCTGGTCGTCGGCGGCGAGCGCGTAGCCGAAGCGCCCGCGGATTCCCGTTGCGTTAAACCAACCTTCGGAACGTCCGAACGATCCGATGCTCAACGATGCCGCGTGCTGCGCCTGTTGTGTCGGATGGAGCGAAACGATGTTGACCGCACCGCCGATCGTATTCGATCCCGCGAGATCCGTTGGGCCGAGACCCTCGGTGACATCGACCGCTGAGAATGCGGCCACCGGGAAGCGTGAAAGATCGAGATCGCCGGTGTTCGCATCGTTGAGAAGTTGCCCGTCGAGCGTAATGAGCGTTTCGGAAGGATCGGGGCCGCGCAGCGCAACGACCGCGGGCGCGCTTGCTGAACCACCGTCGGGCCGTGGCAGCGTCACGGACGGAATCTCGGGTAACGCATCGATGATCCGATCGGCACCGCGCTGCTCGAAGTCGGAACGCAGAATTTGCACGCTCGGCACCGGGTTACGAGAAAGCGTCAGCCGCCCGTCAACCGTTACTTCGCCGATTGGCCGAAGATGTTGCGAGTCGGCCGGTTCGAGAGCGACGTCCACTTCGATATCTTTGCGTACGTCAATCGGTCCGACGTCGGCAATCGCGTAACCGTCCGCGCGCGCAACCAAAATATAACTGCCCGGTGGTGCATGAACCGAGAAGCGGCCATGCTGCTCGCTGCGCGTCGATAATGCTGTTGAACCGTGTTGCATTGTCAGCGAGGCGTTCGGCAGCGGCACGCCTCCAGGTCCGTGCACGATCCCGGCGATCGTGCAGCAATTGAGGGCAGCTGCTAGCAAGAGCATCGGGCGTGCCCGTTGGCGGCGTGCGAGCGGCGGTCCTGGCAGACCAAGGCACTAGGACGGACGTGCTTTAGCGGTTACAATGGCAGCATGAATGTGAAAGCGATGTCGCGTCTGGTGCGCGGTTTCAAGCTCGAAATCGGTGAGCTCCGTGCGCAGGGGCCGCCGGCGATGATCCTCGCATTTGGAGGAGTCGTGCTGGCGGGCGGACTGGTTCGCTTGCTGACGCAGAACGCAGCGGTCTTGCCCGAAACGCTGCGCGAAGCGAAGAATCTCGTCGATTCATTGCGCGGCGATTCTCGCGCACGTTTGCCGTCGTGATCGACAACGAATCCCTGCGGCACCTCATTCTGCACGCGATCCCGGACGCTCGGGTGGAAATCTTCGATCGCACAGGAACGATGGATCACTTCAACATCAGCGTGACTTCGGCACAGTTCGCGCAGAAGTCACTGATCGAGCAACATCAGATGGTCTACGCGGCGTTGCGCACGGCGCTCAAAGACGGGCGCGTGCACGCCGTCGAGCTCAAAACACAAACTTTGGAAAGGTCTGCCTCATGACGCAAGATCTCCGAGCCGAAATCGATCGCGAAGTCGCGGAAAACAAGATTCTCATCTACGGAAAGGGCACGAAGACGATGCCGCGCTGCGGATTCACACTCGAAACGATCGAGTTTTTCAATCGTTTCGGTTATCCGTTCGAAGTCGTTGATGTCCTCGAGAACCTCGAGAAGCGCGAGGTTCTTTCCGAAATGACGAATTGGCCGACGCTTCCGAAAGTCTTCATCAGCGGCAAGTTTTACGGGGACACCGACATCTTAGGGCCGATGGAATCGAGCGGTGAGCTTGCGGAGATCTTAGGGCAAACCTTCGGCGCCGCGCCGCCGCCGACGATTCAACTGCACTAAGTTTTGCTGACGCTATGGGCTCCGGGCCAGGAACGTGCCTGGCTCGACTCGTTTCGTGCGCGAGCCTCTTTTCGGCCGCGTTACTGTGAGGTCGACACCTATGGGCACGTGAGCGTCGTCATGTATGACGCTTATTTTGAAGAGGGCCGGATGGAGTATTTTACGGGAATCGGTGACCCCGACGGCGCGGCCGCGCCGTTTCCATTCGCGCATGTCATTGCCGAGCAGAGCATCCGCTATATCGCTAGCTGCTACTTCCGCGAAGATCTCGCGGTCCTAACGAAGATCACCGAGCTCGGCCGTTCGAGCGCGACCCTCGAACAAGCGATCGTCGATCGCAACGAAGCGTTGCGTGCGATCGCCAGCACGGTGATCGTGCACAACGATGGACGGCAGAACTACCCATGGACTGCGGGCCAACGTGACGCGATCGCGCGCTTCGAGGGGTTCTTAACCTCGTCCGTTCGCGAGCCCTAAATGCGATATTGGCTTTTCAAGACCGAGCCGAGCGCCTACAGTTTTGACGATCTTGAACGCGACAGCACGACGCCGTGGAGCGGCGTGCGCAACTTTCAAGCGCGCAACAACATGCTCGAGATGAAGCTCGGGGATCAAGGCTTCTTCTACCACAGCAGCATCGCGGAACCCGCGGCAATCGGCATCTGTGAGGTCGTCCGCGAGGCCCATCCCGACTTCACCGCGTTCGATCCAAAGAGCGAGTACTACGATCGCAAGAGCAAGCCCGATAAGCCGCTTTGGCAGATGGTCGAGGTGCGTTTTGTGGAGCGTCTACCGCACGCGGTGACGCTCGCTCAGATGCGCGACGAACCGCGACTAGTTGGGATGGCGCTGCTGCGCCGCGGGCAGCGGCTCTCGGTCCAGCCGGTGACGCCGCACGAGTGGAATGTAATTCTAGAACTTAGTCGCGCTTAAACATGCGCGGCTTGCGTCAGGAAGACGTGCTGCGCGTCGATCGGCAGTTCGTCGGGCTTCGGATGCAGACGCCGGTACGAACCATCCGGCAGCAATTCGCGCGTCTTCACGTTGTCGGCATAAAGAACGTCGAGAATTTGCGAGCGAATCGTTTCGGCGATCAGCGGATCGAGCACGGGAATGACCGTCTCCACGCGTCGCCCGAGGTTACGGCCCATCCAGTCGGCGCTTCCGATGAAGGTCTGCGCGTCGCCGCCGTTTTCGAAGATGAAGACGCGCGAGTGTTCCAAGAATCGCCCGACGATGCTGCGAATGCGGATCGTCTCGCTGACGCCCGGAACGCCGGGCCTTACAACACACATGCCGCGTACGAGAAGATCGACCGGTACGCCGGCTTGCGAGGCGCGGTAGAGCGCGCGCACGACTTCTGCATCGGTGATCGCGTTTAGCTTGCCGCGGATGCCCGAAGGCCTTCCCTTGCGCGCGTGTTCGGTCTCGCGGTCGATCAGCGCCAGCAGTTCGCGCCGCAAATTGGCAGGCGCAACCAAAAGCTCTTCGTAGTCGACGATTTTCGAAAATCCGGTCAGCATATTGAACAGCTGCGTCACATCGGATCCGAGCTCCGCCCGAGCGGTGAACAGACTCAAATCCGTGTACAGCTTGGCAGTCTTCTCGTTGTAATTGCCGGTGCCGAAATGCATGTAGCGCCGGATGCCGTCGGCCTCCTGGCGCACGACCAGCGTCACCTTAGCGTGTGTCTTCAGCTCGGGGAAACCATAGACGACATGAACGCCGGCGCGCTCTAAACGTCGCGCCCAATCGATGTTGTTCTCTTCATCGAAGCGCGCTTTGAGCTCGATCAATACGGCAACTTGCTTTTCATTTTCGGCCGCTTCCAGCAGCGCGGCGACGATCGGCGAGTTGCGGCCCGATGTTCGATAAAGCGTCTGCTTGATCGCAAGCACTTGCGGATCTTCCGCCGCTTGCTGAATGAACTGAACGACCGGATCGAACGATTCATACGGATGGTGCAGCAAGATGTCGCCTTCGCGAATCGCCGCAAAGAGGTCAGTGACGCCGACGAGCCGTTTGGGAATCGCGGGAGTGAACGGCGGATCGTGCAGTTGCTTATACTCGGGCAACGTTGCGATCGCCATGACGTCGTTGAGCGCCAGCATGCCGTCGATTTCGAAACAATCGACGGTGCCTAGCGAAAGTTCCTCAAGCAACCAATCGCGCATATACTCCGGCATTCCGCGTTCGATCTCCAAGCGAACCGGCTCGCCGAAACGGCGGCGCTGCAGTTCCGACTCGATCGCGGCAAGTAAGTCGTCGGCTTCATCTTCTTGCAGATCGAGATCGGCATCTCGTGTGACGCGAAACGTGTATGAATCGCGGATGCTCATACCGGGGAAGAGCGCATCGAGATGGTGGGCGACGAGGTCTTCGAGCAGCACGTAACGGCGCTCGGATTCCGGGGCTTCTTCGACTGGAACAAATCGCGGCAGCGTCGGCGGAATCTTGACCCGCGCAAAATGAAACTCGACGCCTTCCGGCTTCGCCTCTTCGAGTTCAACCGCGAGCGAGAGCGAGAGGTTTGAAATATACGGAAACGGATGCCCGCTGTCGATAGCGAGCGGCGTCAGCACCGGAAAGACGCGCTCCTCGAAGACACGTTCCAACCGCTCTTGTTCGGCGGACTTCAGTTCGTCGATACCGACGATCTTGATCCCATACCGTTCGAGCGCGGGCCAAATTTCATCGCTCAAGATCTTCATTTGACGCTCGAGCGAGTGACGCAGCCGTTCGGAGATGGCGCTCAAGTGCTCTGCCGGTAGCCGGCCATCGTCCGAACGCCGATGAATCTGCGCGTCGATTTGCTGTTTAATCGCCGCCACGCGAATCATAAAGAATTCATCGAGATTCGTTCCGTAAATCGCGATGAATTTCAATCGCTCCAAGAGCGGAACGCGCTCGTCGGCCGCCTCTTCGAGCACGCGATCGTTGAATTCGAGCCACGAGAGTTCGCGGCTAAAGTACAGCGATGGATCGTCTAGCGGACGAACCGGTGGTTGCAGCGACGTTGCTGCGGCGATTTCAGGACTCTTGAGCATGGGTTCGCATTACTTCAACGTGGAGGGCGTTCGTCCCAGGTTTCGGCTAGAAATCGGTATCTGCGACGACAGTTGACTCCGGGAGATCGAGGAATACGCCAGCGGCTTCGGGGCCGCAATCGGCCGGAACGGCTTCGGCGCCGATGTGAAGTCAAAGCAGTGGATTCGATATTCGCAGCGACATTAAGAGCAGTGGATGAAATCTTAAAAATTACTGCTCGGAACCGTGAGCATTTGCAAGACTCCGTCGAGCGCTCCTTAAGATAGGCGGGTGGTGCCGCTGCGCGATCTGTTCGACCACGCGCTTGCACATCTGCAGATGGCGGGAATGGCGCTCGCGCTGGCCTCCGCGATTGCCCTGCCACTTGGCGTCGTCAGCGCGCATCAAAACCGCTTGCGCGGAACGTTGCTCGGAGTCGTCAACATCGGGCGCGTGATTCCGAGTCTTGCGATGCTAACGTTCATGCTGCCGTTTCTCGGCGTCGGTTTGTGGAGCGCAGTCGTCGCACTGACATTGCTTGCAATTCCGCCGATCGCGATCAATACCGACGTTGGCTTTCGAGCTGTCCCAGCCGCTGCGACCGATGCGGCACGCGGCATGGGGATGACGCCGTGGCAACAGCTCCTGCGCGTGGAATGGCCTCTTGCATTACCGGTTCTCTTCACCGGCATCCGCACGGCGAGCACCGAACTAATCGCGAGCGCAACACTGGCGGCTTTCATCGGCGCCGGCGGATTGGGAGAATACATCCTGCGCGGATTGCAAGCCAACGATCCATACCTCTTGATCCTGGGATCGGCGGCAGTTGCGACGCTCGCAATCGGCGTCGAACTGCTCTTCCTCTTGATCTCGCGCCTGCTTGGAGAACGCTCATGAGCATGCTCACTCGCAAAGAAGCAACCATTCTGATCGGCGCCGCGCTGATGCTGCCGCAATGCGGCCGCCGCGGAAACGCAATCGTCATTGGCTCCAAAAACTTCACCGAGGAGTTCATCATCGCGGAAATCTACGCGCAGACACTCGAAGGGGCCGGCCTTCGCGTCGTGCGAAAATTCGATCTTGGCAGCACTCAGATCGCGATGGCGGCTTTACGGCGTGGCGACATCGATCTCTATCCGGAGTACACCGGTACGGCGCTGATCGACGTTCTGCACCTTCCGCCGATGCGCGATGCCGATGCGCTCTACCGTCGCGTGCGCGAAGATTTC